>NZ_CAJTCF010000005.1:0-98733 GCF_910574735.1 Duncaniella muricolitica
TTTTTTTAGTGTATGCCCGGTTTTCAACTTCCTGAGAATCGAATATACGAACTAATCTCGAAAAATTCCAGATTATTCTAAAATATTCAATTCTCAGAGGCTTTAATCAGAGGAGTTCTGCAACACCCTCTGTGCGAGCTTAGGCCATGGCAAGCACCCGCGCAAGCGGTGCGCAGCCATGGTACAGAATAATTATCCACAGCATGTGCCGCGTAGCGGTACAACAATACAAGCGTATCAAAACGTTAAGTCGCAGTGAATTACCATCATGACATTTTGTAGCACCGCTACGCGGCGCATCGTCTTATATCTGTCTTTATACCATGGCTGCGCACCGCTTGCGCGGATGCTTGCCATGGCCTAAGCTCGCGCAGGCCCTACGGGCCTTTCCTTGTCACAACTGATTAAATCATAGGTTTTGCAACACCCTCTTTCCTTGCTACAACAGTCTGCTAATTAATCTGTGATGCACGGATATTTCGACTTGAGCCGTATGCACCGACATTTCGGCTTGGGCACCTATTGTCTTATATACAAATAATCTGTAAATTTGCAAAGATTCTCCATAATAGTGCAACAGACCTATGGCAAACGCTGATTAATTTTGCACCGGACAAACAAACATATTCATTTTTTTTTCATCCATACATTGTTTTATCATGAGACTCAGTAACCGAATGAAGTATTTCTTCATGGCCCCAATTCTTGTTATCTCGATGGCATCGTGCCATTCGCATAACGAATCAGAGCATGGCGACGAACATGCCGACGAGCATGCCCACAATCACGGAGCCGACGAGATTGTGCTTGAACCTCATGATGCACAACGCCTCGGCGTCGAAGTCGACACTGTGCGTCCCGGATCTTTCACCGAGACGCTCAAGGTGTCGGGCGAAGTGCTTCCCTCCTCGACAGACCGCGGAGTAGTGTCAGCACCCACATCGGGTGTGATACGGCTCAATCCGGGCATCAACGCCGGCACGCAGGTAAGAGCCGGTCAGGCCATAGCCTCAATCACAGCCCGCAACATCAGCGGCGGCGATGCCGATAATGCCGCCAAGGTGGCCGTCGACAATGCCAAGCGAGAACTTGACCGCGTGACCCCACTGCTGGCCGACGGTCTGATTACCAAAAAAGAATATAACGATGCTCTTGCCGCCTATGAGGCAGCCAAGGCAGCTTACAGTCCTGCCGCCGCGTCAGGCATAGCCACCGCTCCGCGTCAGGGTGTCATCACTTCGGTCAACGTGAGCGACGGCGAGTATGTCGAGACCGGCCAGGCCATTGCTACCGTAGCCGCCAACAGTTCGCTCACGCTCCGTGCCCTCGTGCCTGTGGCCCAGGCTGAGTTTCTGCCCCGCGTAGGAGGAGCCGTGATGAGTTTTCACAGCGGACTGACCGTTGACATTGACGATTTCAACGGCCGTCTGCTATCATCCGCGCCCGCCTCGGCCGGCGAGACTCCCGGGTATATACCTGTCTACTTCAGCTTTAACGGCACCGCCCCCGTAATCCCCGGCAGCGCGACCGAAGTCTATCTCAAAGGCTCGGGCCGCAGCGAGGTCATCTCGCTCCCTGTCGACGCTATCGTGGAACAGATGGGCGAGACATTCGTATTTGTACGCAAGGGTGACCATGTGTATATGAAACGCCCTGTGAAACTCGGTAACTCCGACGGCTCGCGCGTGGAAATAATCAGCGGTATAAATCCCGGAGAGACTGCCGTGGTCAAGGGCGCGACATTCGTGCGTCTGGCCGAGCAGGCTACCGTAGCACCCGAGGGTCATTCTCACAACCACTGATTCACGATGACGCCACGTGACATATTATCTATAAAAACTGAAACACAGGCTGTTTAACCTTACATAATACAATGCTAAACAGGATAATAAAATTTTCGCTCGACAACCGTCTTGCGATAATCGTGCTGTCAGGACTCATTCTCATCTACGGAATGATAGTGCTGATGCGCACCGAGGTCGACATATTTCCCGACCTCAATGCCCCGACCGTAGTGGTCATGACCGAGGCTCCGGGCATGGCTCCCGAAGAAATCGAGACCACTATCACCTATCCCGTCGAGACGGCTGTCAACGGAGCCTCGGGCGTGAGACGCGTGCGCTCATCGTCCACTCCGGGCTTTTCGGTGGTGTGGGTAGAGTTTGGCTGGGACACTGACGTGTATCTGGCGCGTCAGATTGTGTCGGAAAAACTCACACAGCTCGAGGGCACGTTTCCTCCGGGAGCAGGCTCTCCGACACTCGGCCCGCAGTCATCGATACTCGGCGAAATCATGATCATAGGCCTGACGGCCGACTCGGTAACCACTCAGATGGATCTGCGCACGCTCGCCGACCGCGAGGTGGCCCCACGTCTGCTCTCGCTCCCCGGCGTGGCATCGGTGTCGGTGATAGGCGGTGATGCAAAGGAGTTTCAGATATTGCTCTGCCCGGCCAAGATGCAACGTTTCGGCGTGACACTCACCGACGTGCGCGACGCCGTGACCGGCATGAACAGCAACGCGGCCGGTGGTGTGCTCTATGACTATGGCAACGAGTATATCATCAAAGGCGACATAACCACCAACGATGTCACCGCTATAGCCAACACGGTAATAATCAGCGACCCGTCACGCATCGTAAGACTGTCGGACATAGCCGAGGTGGCTGCCCGTCCGCAGGAGCCCAGACTGGGTGCGGCATCGGTCAACGCCTCTCCGGCCGTACTCATCACCGTGACCAAGCAGCCCGGTGCCGGCACAATCGAGCTGACTGAAAAGATTGACGCCAAACTCGCCGACCTGCAGCGTACATTTCCCGATGACGTAAAGGTCAACACCGACATATTCCGCCAGTCTGACTTCATAGCCCGCTCGATAGGCAATCTGCAGGAGTCGCTCTTTGTCGGAGCCATCTTCGTAATCATAGTGCTGTTCTTCTTCCTGATGAATCTGCGCACCACTCTGATTTCGCTCATAGCCCTGCCGCTGTCGATAATCGTCACCATCATAGCTCTCCACTTCATGGGGCTGACCATCAACACCATGAGTCTCGGCGGCATCGCCATCGCGATAGGTTCGCTGGTCGACGACGCCATCGTGGACGTGGAGAATGTCTACAAACGTCTGCGTCAAAACCTCAAGGCCGGCCGTCCCATAGTCCAGGTGGTCTACGAGGCGAGCAAGGAGGTGAGAATGCCCATCTTCAACTCATCGCTCATCATCATCGCCAGCTTCCTGCCTCTGTTTTTCCTCCAGGGCATCGAGGGGCGCATGCTCATACCTCTGGGCATCTCGTTTGTGGTGTCGCTCATAGCCTCGACCATCGTGGCCCTCACTGTCACCCCGGTGATGTGTACCTATCTGCTCGGTGACAAACGCATAGCATCGCAGCTCGAGAAGGAGCCGTGGCTCTCGCGCAAGCTCAGCCAGTGGTATCACCGCGCTCTTGAGGCCTCGATGTCGCATATCAAGCCAATATTAATCGGCGTATCGCTCCTTTTCGTTGTGTGCATAGGCATTTTCTTCACACTCGGACGCAGCTTCCTCCCGCCGTTCAACGAGGGGTCGCTCACCATCAATGTCAGCACTCTGCCCGGCATATCGCTCGACAACAGTGACCGTCTCGGACGTGAGGCCGAAAAGATTATCCTCTCCATGCCCGAAATCACTACCGTGGCCCGCAAGACCGGCCGCGCCGAGCTTGACGAACATTCGCTCGGTGTGAATGTGAGTGAAATCGAGGCTCCCTATACCCTTGACCACGGCCGCTCGCGCAAGGAGATGGTGGCCGATCTGCGCCACAAGCTGTCGCATCTGCCCGGTGTCAACATCGAGATAGGCCAGCCCATTTCACACCGCATCGATGCCATGCTCTCAGGCACCGAAGCCCAGATAGCCATCAAACTGTTTGGCGACGACCTCACCAAGCTCTTTGCCTTAGGCAATAAAATCAAGGCCGTGGCGGCCGAAGTGCCCGGAGTGGTTGACGCCAACATAGAGCAGCAGATGGAACGTCCGCAACTCGACATACGTCCGCGCCGCGACATGCTTGCCTATTACGGAATACCCATGAGCCAGTTTGCCGACTTCATACGTGTGGCTCTTGCAGGCGAGACCGTCTCGCAGGTCTATGAGAAGGGACGCCCCTTTGACCTCGTGCTCAAGATGGAGTCGGACGCGCGCGGCAGCATCGACCAGGTGGCATCGCTCATGATCGACTCGCCCAAGGGCAAGATACCCCTCAGCGCGGTGGCTGATGTGCGCTCGACAGCCGGCCCCAACTCCATCAACCGCGAGAACGTGAGCCGCCGCATAGTCATCTCGGCCAACGTCGAGGGTCGCGACCTGCGCGGTGTGGTCAACGACATCATGCGCGAAGTCGACGAGGAGATAGACCTGCCCGAAGGCTACTATGTGAACTATGGCGGACAGTTTGAGAGCGAGGCAAGCGCGTCGCGCACGCTGCTCATCGTGTCGCTCCTGGCTCTTGTGATAATCTTCCTGCTGCTCTACGGCCAGTATCACAACGCCGTGCAGTCAGGCATCATACTCCTCAACATGCCGCTCGCACTCATAGGCGGAATACTCATACTGCGCCTGACCTCGGGCGAGATGAACATCCCGGCCATCATAGGATTCATATCGCTCATGGGCATCGCCACACGTAACGGCATGCTGCTCATGTCGCGCTACGACACTCTGCGCCAGGAGGGTCAGGGACTGATGGAACGTGTGCTCCACGGCTCGGCCGACCGTCTCAACCCCATACTCATGACCGCGCTCAGCTCGGCTCTGGCTCTCATACCTCTTGCCGTCAACGGCCACCAGCCGGGCAACGAGATACAGTCGCCTCTGGCCATCGTGATACTCGGCGGACTGTTGTCGTCGACCCTGCTCAACATCTTTGTGGTGCCCATCATGTATTATCTCACCAACCGTAAAAAAGAATCCTCTAAAGCATGACACGCAGATTTATCATAGCCCTCATGTCGATGCTCCCTCTTGCCGCCGGAGCCGACACTTTTGATGAAATAATGTCGGAGGTGATGTACAACAATCTCACCGTCCGCGCCGAGAATGCCCGCGCCGAAGCACAGGTGGAAGGCTTATATGGAGAAAATACTCTCGGAGCTCCGGAAGTGGAGTTTAGCCGCGTATGGAACACCGAGTCGGGCGGTGAAAACAAGTGGTCGCTCTCAGTGAGCCAGTCATTTGACTGGCCAGGAGTGTATGCCGCACGTCGCGAGGCCGCCCGCACGGCCCACAGCGCGATGCACTTTCTCAGAGAGTCGACACTCCTCGATCTGCGTCAGGAAACACGCAGCCTGCTTATAGATATAATCCACAATGCCCAGCTCATCGAGATGCAGTCGCAACTGGCCGAACGCATGGACAGCATGGAAATGTTCTATAAAAAAGCGGCCGAGGCCGGGGCGGAAACCCGTCTTGATTACAACAAGACCGTGCTTGAACGCATAGCCGCCCACCGCGAACTCAACACTCTCAAGGCCTCACGCGCCGCACTGCTCGCATCGCTCCAAACCCTCAACGGAGGCAAGGATGTGACGGATATGGCTCTCCGTCTCGGCGCGGTCTATCCGATTATGCCGGCTCCCGGCATCCTCTCGGCCGAAACCATCAGGGAGCGCGACCCACAGATTGCGGCGGCACAGGCCTCACTTGATGCAGCCGAATCGATGGTGAAGGTGGAGAAACGCTCACGCATTCCGGGATTCTCTATCGGCTATGAACACGAAGTGGAAGGCTCCGAGACATTCAACGGCTTCTCCATAGGTATAACACTGCCCATGTGGGGACGCAAACATCAAATCAAGGCGTCCAAACTCGAGGCCGAAGCGGCCCTCATGGATGCTGAGATGGCTCTTACGCGCCGTATGGCCGAAATGGATGCCGACCGCCGACAGCTCGACGCTCTTCGTGCCACTATCGACGAGTATGAGCCGGTAATCAATGACAAGACCAACTATGAACTGCTCCAAAAGGCTCTGAAAGCCGGTCAGATTAATTTCCTGACATTTATCCAGGAGTCAAACTACTTCATAGCCGCCCGTCGCGACTATATCGACACTCTTTACGAGTATAATCTCACACTCTCACGCCTCAACCGATACAATTAAAACTCGGAAGATATAATATGACAACAGCGGCATCAAAAGTCAACTTTTGATGCCGCTGTTGTCATATTACAGTCTTTTATATTATAGGCTACAGCAGCAGATTCAGGAGCGGGCCGGCGAGGACGGAAGTGAGCACGCCGTTGATGATTAGTCCGACTGTCGCATAGGCTCCATAACGTTCGGAAAGCTGGTTGACACGGCTCGTGCCGATGACATGGGCGGCAGTGCCCATGCTTATGCCCTGGGCTACCGGACTCGATATATTACCGAGACTCAACACTTTAAGCCCGACAACGGCTCCAAGCAAACCGACAAGCACCACTATCGATGCCGTGAGTGAAGGTATGCCGCCAAGATGGCCGGTAATCTCGATGGCTATGGCATTGGTCACCGATTTGGGCGCGAGCGATATTATGACCTCGCGCGAGGCTCCCATCCATTTGGCTATCAACACTACCGAAATGATGCCCACCACACAGCCTGCAAGCTCACACATGAGTATCGGGATGAACTGCTTGCGTATGACCTTCAACTGGGTATAGAGCGGAAGGCCGAGAGCCACGATGGCCGGTTTGAGCCAGAACTCTATCATATGGCCCGGACGCGAGTATGTCTCATAGCTGATGCCTGTAAGTTGCAGAAAACCGATAAGCACGGCCACTGTCACAAGTACGGGATGAAATGCCGACACCCCAGTGATGTCGCGCAGACGCATGGCCCCGAAATACACACCAAAGGTGAGGGCCACCAGAAATATGTCACTTTCTATGAAATCCATGGCGGAATAATTGATGTACACGACCTGTCACAAGCAGCACGAGCGCGGTGCTCACCACCGTTGCCACGGTGATGGCAAGCCACGAGTCGGCTATCACATCGAAATAGAGCATGAGAGCCACGCCGGGCGGCACGAAGAAAAAGCCCATGTTGGAGACCAGAAAACGGCACATCGGGGCTACATCCTCAACTTTCAGCAACTTCTTCTCAAGCAGAAACGTCATGAGAAGCATGCCCAGTATGCTCCCGGGGATAGATATACCCGTGAGCCATACGATAATCTCACCTACGGCCAGACAGCCGAAAATGATGAAACATTGCTTTACCATTTTTTATCAGTTTACGCGGATGGGACACCAGCACAAACACGGCCGCGAGGATGAGCACTATGCCCAGCACAGCCTTGAAAGTGAGTATCTCTCCAAATATAAGTACACCTACAAGCACTCCGGTCACAGGCTCCAGTGCGCCGAGTATCGACACCGGCACCGATCCGATGAGCTGCACGGCCACAGCCACGGTGAGTATCGACACAATGGTGGGAAACACCGACAGGCCTGTGGCACACACAAGCCCCATAGGGGTCATCGGTATGGGCTGAAGCTCCGTGAGCCATCCCACCTTGACCACCATGACAGTGATGCCGAAAAGCAGCGAATAGAATGTCAGTGTGGGGCCCGAGAGTTGTTGCAACGACGTCTTGTTGATAAATATCATATAGAGTGCATAGCTCAGGGCCGACAGTATGACAAGCGTGACGCCTCGGGTCGAGACGTTGGCTCCGGGCCCGGGATTGGCCAGCAACACGACTCCACCGAGCGAGATGAGTATCGCCAGAGCGGTCGACAGAGAGATTTTCTGCCGATAGAATATCCATAGTATCAAAGCTATGAGCACCGGCTCGACAAAGAGCATTGTCGACGCGATGCCCACATCCATATATTTGTAGGCCTCAAAGAGTCCTACCGACGAGAGCGCGAACAGGACACCCTGCAAAAACATGAGCGGTATCTGGCGCGGCGCGAGCCGGAAGCTGTAGCCGCGCTGCCACATCACCAGTCCGAGCAGCAGGGTGGCAACCACGTAACGGTAAAACAACACCGAGCCGACACTCAGGCCGAGCTCATAGAGGGGCACGGCAAAAAGCGGATTAGTGCCATAGCTCACTGCAGCCACGGCTCCGAGGATATAACCTTTGGTGGTAGGTCTCATTTCTGCATAAACGGTTTCATTAGTGCATTGAGCTGATAGTTTTCCACAAGAAATCCGTCGTGGCCGAAGGGCGAATGTATCTCGGCATAACGGGCGCGTGGTATGCGTGCGGCCAGAGCTATCATGTCGGCCGGCGGGAAAACTATATCGGTGGTCAGACCTACCACAAGCGTCTTGGCCTTGATGGTCGAGAGGGCTGCATACATGCCTCCGCGGCCGCGGCCCACATCGTGGGTGTCAAACGAGTCAAGAATTGCGTGATAGGAATAAGCGTCAAAGCGGCGCACCAGCTTCTCGCCCTGATAACGCTGATAGGACACGGCGCGGCGCGGCGCAGGATACTCCTCCGTGTCGCGCTGGGTGAGGTTATAGCCCGAAGGGCCGCGATAGCTGAGCAAACCGATAGCCCGTGCGGCGGCCAGACCGGCGGCTCCTGCGTCGGGACGCGGCTCGCCATAGGTGGCATCGGCCTCGATGCACATGCGCTGGCTCTCATTGATGGCTATTGTCCAGGGAGTGGCCACGCCGTCGGTGGCCATGAGGGCGAGACGGTCAAAACGCTCCGGCTCCATCACGGCCCACTCCACGGCCTGAAAACCGCCTACCGAGCAGCCTACGAGTGTGTGGATGTGTCCGATGCCGAGGGCGTCGGCCAGTATGCGGTGGGCATTGACCACATCGCGTATGGTGTATTTGGGAAAATCGCCGTAATAGGGTCGGCCCGTGGCGGGATTTTCATGCAGCGGGCAGGTGGTGCCATAGGGCGAGCCTATGAAGTTGGCACATATTATAAAATAACGTGTAGGGTCGAGAAACATTCCCTCCTCCACCGTGTGGGGCCACCAGTCCTGCACGTCGCTGTTGGCTGTCAGGGCATGACACACCCACACGACGTTGTCGCGCTGCTCGTTGAGCGTGCCATAGGTATTGTAAGCGATGCGCAGACGCTCGAGCGTGCCGCCAAATTCGAGTGCGAAAGGAGAGTTGTGGTCGTAATATTGTGTCATTGCCCTTTGGTGTTATTTTCTGATTTTAGCCCACAAAGGTACGTAATTTAGCCGACACGAATGACCGTCAGCTATTCTAATTTTCCGACAAAGACAGATGTTTTTTTCTACTTTTCGCTCTTTTTCAGTAATTTCAGCATGGGTGCGGAGTAGGCCTTGTCCCAGGTATATTGCAGGTGGAAGCGAGAAGCGGTGTCGGAGATGCGTGTATAGAGCGCGCGGTCGTCCATAAGGTTCTCGATGCGGCGGGCTATGGCCTCGGGCGACTTGGGATTGACAAACAGTGTGTCGACCCCGTCGTGGAGTATCTCGGTAGCCCCGACACTCTCGCTCACTATCACGGGCAGTCCGCAGCTCATGGCCTCAAACACGGCCAGGCCCCAGCTCTGATCGACGTTGACAAACAAAAACATGTCGGCCCGCTCGTGCAGTTCCCTGAATCGCTTCTCATCGACCATGCCGCATATCTCTATGCGGTCACCGAGACCACGGGAGGCTATCATCTCCTCAATCTTCCTGACATAACCGGGGGCAAGGGAGGTGGAGCCTATGATGTCGAGATGAACGTCATAGCCGCGGGACACAAGCAGACTCACCGTCTCGACCTGAGCCTCATAGTTGCGGTAGGGAAACCACACACCGCTCGAGAGCAGGTTGACCCGACGGCTGTCAAACCGGCCGAAAGTCTCGTTGATGTCGCGTGTTATGCCCACAGGCTCGACTCCGCAATAGAGCACCTTGGCGTAACGTCCCATGCAACGCTTCACACGCTCGGCATTTTTGGTGACATTGACGGTAATCTCGTCGACATATTTCAGGCCGTTAAGTATGATCCGCTTCAAGGCTCTGTTGCGTAGCGACTGACGGCTTGAGGCGGAAACTCCCGTCTGAAATACGTAATACAGGTCGTTGATCTGCCACACGACACTTTTGCCCTTGAAGGCCGGCAGCAGAGTCTCAAATCCACAGTCGTGGATGTTGACCACATCGGCATCGCTCACCATCTCGGCCAGGCGACGTCGTGCCCGAAGGGTGCGTGCCACACGCGCCACCACCGAGCGGCTGCCGCGCTCTTCCTCCAGGACCCGTATGCGGTCGGCATATCTGCGAAACTCGGGATAGGTCTTGTCGAAGTCGAGAAAACGGGTCACGATGAAAAACGGCTCGCCCTGCGCTTCGGTATATTCAAGAAGTTTCAGAAACTGCTTGTGTGTGCCGCCACGGACATTGAGGTCATATATAAGATAAGCAATCATAATGTGTGTCGAATCAGCTAAAAATAGTTGGAGAAAATTGGTCAATGCCGGCCTCAGGCTTTGTCGTCATACGTCTGTCTGAAAGCCTCGAGTGTGCGCGAGTATTTGCCGGGCTTCTTGCGCTCGGCATACATGAACCGCAGCGAGCAGTAGCGCAGAGGACGGAAATTGATGTCGACAAGACGACGCAGATAGCCTCCGAGAGTGGGATTCTGACGGTGTACGAGACATGACTCGAAATAACACTTCAGCGAAGTGTTGGATACGTAGCCATACATGTCATAGATGGCAATGTATTTTTTCACATCGCGGAATGTGCCGCCACTATTGTAGAGCTGACGGAAAAACACACAGTCGGCTATGGAGAGAAATGTGGTGTCAAACGGATGTTCGCGCAGGACCGACACCTTTGTAAACGAGCTCTGGTGACAGAAAGGCATACACACCGGCATGCGGTCGATGGTGGCCGAGCGGTGGGGCTTGTATCCACCTTTGTAATGCAGGATTGTGGACCCGTAGAGCACATCCTCGTCATAGCTGCGGCCGGCAAAAATGTCGGAGAGCACTTTCTCGTCAAAAAACAGGTCGCCGGCATTCATGAAATTGATATATTCGCCTGTGGCCATATGCGCCGACTTGTTCATGGCGTCAAATATGCCCTTGTCCGGCTCACTGACCCAACGGGTGATGCGCGACGAGTATTTACGGATTATATCCAGTGTACCGTCGGTCGAACCACCGTCGACTATTATATATTCCACATTATCATAAGTCTGGCTGATAACCGATTGGATAGTCTTCTCTATCTCTTTGACAGCGTTATAGCACACCGTCACGACAGTTATCTTCTGCGATGCCTTTGGTTGGGTCATATCTATATCGTTAATTGGGGCGACAAAATTAATCATAATTCGCCTCATTTCCAATTACAATACCAAAAACATCACATTACGGCGCAATAATCAGCTTTGATTATTGCTGTTTAAAAACATCTCTCGGATTGTTGCCGTTTATTACAAAAAACACTAATTTTGTCATTTGTAACATAAAGCATATAAAATATATTATATCATACTTATTATATGAAACTTACATTTGAAGTCAATTACCGTACCGAGTGGGGCGAAAGCCTGTTTTTGTCGGGCACACCCGAAGCATTGGGTGGCGGCGACACCGACAAGGCCGTGGCCATGACACTCAACGGTCATGAGACATGGCAGGTGACAGTGGAACTGCCCGACTCGCTCGATGTAATCAACTATTGTTACTTCGTGCGTCATGACAACGGCTCCGTGAAACGCGAATGGGGCAAAGGCCATCGCTTCGAACGCTCGGCCGACACTTCTGAAATAACCATTCTCGACCGCTGGCACGACCAGCCATGGGACAAACCCTACTATGCGAGCGCGTTTACCGACTGCATATGCAACCGCGCCGACAGGACTACGGCAGTAGAGGCTGTCCGCGGCATGCTCACACTCTGCGTGGACGCCCCGATGATACGTCCCGACGAGGCGGTGGCCGTAAGCGGCGCGTCGGAAGCCCTCGGCGCGTGGGACCCTGCCAAGGCTCCACACATGAGCGATGCGGAATATCCGACATGGCGTATCAATCTGCCACTCGACGCCATTGACAACGCAAGCGAATATAAGTTTCTTATAGTAAAGAAAACCACCGGCGAGGTAGTGGCCTGGGAGGGCCGCGACAACCGCTCGTTCAACATCCCCCCTCACGCCGACGGCGCGGCAGTCATAGACGCCGGCCAGCGTCTGGTCAACCCCCTGAGCCCATGGCGCGGCGCGGGTGTGGCCATACCGGTATTCTCGCTGCGCAGCGAGGAGGATTTCGGCGTGGGCGATTTCATGGACCTGAAAAAGATGGTCGACTGGGCCGTGCGCACTCATCAGAATTTCGTGCAGGTGCTCCCCATCAACGACACCACCATGACCCACACATGGACCGACTCCTATCCCTACAACGCCAACTCGACCTTTGCCCTCCACCCGATGTATCTGCGTCTGAGCGAGATGGGACGGCTCGACAACGAGGAGCGTCAGCGTTACTTCGACGAGCTCGGCCGCGAACTCAACCGCCTGCCGCAGATCGACTATGAGCGCGTCAACAAGGCCAAGAACCAGTATACCCGCGAACTCTTTGCCCAAAACGGTCATGCCGACATGTCGACGCCCGAATTTCAGAGCTTCCTCAGCCGCAACACATCGTGGCTCACGCCATATGCGGCTTTCTGCGTGCTGCGCGACCTCAACGGCACCCCCGACATGAGCCGCTGGGGCGAATATGCCGTCTATGACGAGGAGAAAGTCAAGGGATTTATCGCCGCACACCTCGATGACATATATTATGTATACTACCAGCAGTATCACCTCGACCGCCAGATGCGCATGGTCCACGACTATGCCCGCGCCCACGGCGTAGCCATCAAGGGCGACATACCTATCGGCATCTCGCGCAACAGTGTCGACGCCTGGATTTCGCCCCGCCTCTTCAACCTCGACTGCCAGGCCGGCGCGCCGCCGGATGACTTCTCGGTGCTGGGACAGAACTGGGGATTCCCGACCTACAACTGGGAAGAGATGGCCAAAGACGGCTTCGCTTGGTGGAAAGCCCGTTTCCGCAAGATGTCGGAATATTTCGACGCCTACCGCATAGACCACGTGCTCGGATTTTTCCGCATATGGCAGATACCGATGGATGCCATCCACGGACTGCTCGGCATCTTCAACCGCGCTCTCCCCTTCTCGGCCGACGAGCTGCGCCACAACTATGACTTCTGGCTCGACACCGACCGCCAGACCCACCCGCTCATACTCGAATGGATGCTCAAAGACTTCTTCGGTGACAAAGCCGACGAGTGTCGCGACCGCTATCTCATGCCTATGGGTGACGGACGCTATCGTCTGCGTGAGGAGTTTGACACCCAGCGCAAGGTGGCCGACCACTTCGCCGCCCTGGCCGAAAACGGCGAAGGCTCGGAGGAGAACGACCGCATATGCCAGGCCCTGCTCGGACTCATCGACGACGTGCTCTTTATCGAAGACCCCTATGAGAAGGGCAAATATCACCCCCGCATCTCAGCCCAGTACACCTATCAGTACCGTTGTCTCAACGACTACGAAAAGTGGTGTTTCAATCGTCTCTACAACGACTTCTACTATCGCCGCAACAACGACTTCTGGTATGGCAAAGCCATGTGGAAGATGCCGCCGCTCATCGACGCCACCGACATGCTCGTGTGTGCCGAAGACCTCGGCATGATACCTGCATGTGTGCCTGCGGTCATGAGCGCGCTCGAAATACTCGTGCTCGAGATACAGCGCATGCCCAAGGACCCCACCACCCCGTTTGGCAACACCTGGACCTATCCCTACTACTCGGTGTGCACCACTTCGACCCACGACATGGACGGCATACGCCGCTGGTGGGAGGCCGACCGCGCCACCACACAGAAATATTTCAACGAAGTGTTGCGCGAGCCGGGCGAAGCACCGCAGTATGCCGAGCCGTGGATATGCGAGCGCATCATAAAGATGCATCTTGACTCACCGTCCATGCTGTGTATCCTTCCGCTCCAGGACTGGCTGTCGACCGACGGAGTGCTCCGCCGCACCGACCCGCGCGAGGAGCTTATCAATATCCCCGCCAACCCGCGTCACTACTGGCGTTACCGCATGCATCTGACCCTCGAGCAGCTCAACGCCTCTGACGAGTTTAACAACCACATCAGCGACATGGTGCGCAACTCGGGAAGATAAAGTAGATACATAAGAATACAAAAGTTTCAAAAGGGACAAAAGCATATTATAAACTTTTGTCCCTTTTGAAACTTTTGTCTGTTTGTATCTCCTCACCTGTAGAAACAACAAAAAATCCATTGCGGCCAAATGAGCAGCAATGGATTTATCCGTGCGCATGAAGGGACTCGAACCCCCACGACCTGAGTCATTAGATCCTAAGTCTAACGCGGCTACCAATTACGCCACATGCGCGGGTGATGTGAATTATCTTTGCAAAGATACGGCGATTTTGCGTATTTTGCAAACATGAGCACTGAAAAGTGGACAAAAATGTCAGCAATATCAATGTTTCAGCCCTATTTTTACGCATTTTTCTCATTGTAGAGTAAAAAATTATGGAAATTTTGTGGAATTACAATAAATTGTTTATAAATTAGCAGCCTGAATCGATTATTTTCACTTCACCCCATCTCCAAATTATGGAATTGAATGACCCCATCCTGACACCTGAAGAGGTAAAGGAGCCCACCTTGAATCAAGAGCTTAACGCAGCAGTTGCCGAAACCCCGGAGAAGTCCGAACCCTCGGCCCAAACAGTATCACTGGGAGACACACCCGCCGAGGCCGAGCCTACAGAGGCCGCCGAGACGGACCACACTGTGCGCCGTTCACTCACCAAGCCTGAAATACTCGAGGAAGTGACCCGACTCTCGGGCCTCGAAGCGGCCGAAATACCGGCCGAGGACGTGGCCCGTCTGAAACAGCAGTTCTACTCGCTGCGCAATGAAGATGTGCGCGCCGAGCGCAAGGCCTACGAAGCTGTCGAGGGTAACGACCCCGAAGCGTTTGTGCCGTCGGCCGACCCTGACGAAGAGACGTTCAAGGAACTGCTGGGTGTCATCAAGGAGAAAAAAGCGGCCCAGAGAGCAGCTCTTGAGGCAGAGCTCCAGGCCAACTATGACCGCAAAAAGGAAATCGTCGACAAACTTGTGGAAATGAGCGCGGATGCCGATAATGTAAACCGTGTGTTCCCCGAAGTGCGCGAGCTCCAGACCAAGTTTAAGGAAATAGGCGACGTGCCCCAGCAATACTCCAGCGACATATGGAAGAGCTATCAGGAGGCCGTGGAGAAATTTTACGACCAGCTCAAAATCAATAAGGAGCTGCGCGACTATGACTTCAAGAAGAATCTCGCCGAGAAGGAGGCCCTGGTGGCCGAGGCTGAGAAACTTCAGGCCGAGGAGGATGTAATCGTAGCCTTCAAGCGTCTGCAGGAACTTCACACCCAGTGGCGTGCCATCGGCCCCGTGCCCAAGGACGTGCGCGAGCTGATATGGGGACGTTTCAAGGAACTGTCAACCGAAATCAATAAGCGTTATCAGGATTTCTTCATAGAGCGCAAGGCCAAGGAACGTGAGAACGAGGAGGCCAAGACTGCAATATGCGAGCGCATCGAGGCTCTTGACTTCTCGTCGCTCGGCACCTATGCCGCATGGGACGCCATGACCAAAGAGTTTATGAACGCTCAGGCCGACTGGAAAAAACTCGGCTATGCTTCCCGCAAGGCCAACACCGAACTGTTTGCCCGCTTCAGAGCCGTGTGCGACAAGTTTTTTGCCGCCAAGGCCGAGTTTTTCAAGCAGATGAAGGATGTGCTTGCCACCAATCTCGAACGCAAGATGGCTCTCTGCGAGCGCGCCGAGGCTCTGAAAGACAGCACCGACTGGCGTGCCACAGCCGACGAGCTCACCCGCATGCAGAAGGAGTGGAAGACCATCGGAGCCGTTGCCAAGAAACACTCCGACCAGGTGTGGCACCGCTTCATGGCCGCCTGTGACTACTTCTTCGAGCAGAAGAAGAAAAACACCTCGGGCACCCGCCGCAACGAGCGCGCCAACCTCGAGCAGAAACAGGAAATCATCGAGAAGCTCAAGGCTCTCGAAGCCGATACCCCCGAACGCGAGGTGGCTCTCAAGACTCTCAAAGACCTTCAGGCCGAGTGGCAGAGCGTAGGCCACGTGCCCTTTGCCGAGAAAGATGCCATCTATGAGGCTTATCGCGGGGTGGTCAACAAGATCTACGGCAAGTTTGACATGGCCCGTCGCGACTCGAGAATGGAATCGTTTGAGAGCAGCCTCTCCGAGATGGGCGGTGACACCAACCGTCTCTATCGCGAGCGCGAGCGTCTGCTGCGCGCCTATGAGCAGCGTCGCGGCGAGCTCCAGACCTATGAGAACAACATGGGATTCCTCTCGGCCAAGTCGAAAAACGCCGACTCGATGCTGCGCGACATGCAGCGCAGGATGCAGCGTCTGAAAGACGACCTTGCCGAGCTTGAGAGCAAAATCAAGGCTATCGACAGCAAGCTATAAGTTTATAGTTTAAAGTTTAAGAGTTTATGGCCGTGGATGCGACACAAGTTGCAGCCACGGCTTTTTTATTTTTCGTCACACATGGTAAACAAAATTAACAATGGATGTAATACAGACCTATCCCTGCACGTTATAGTATATATTATGTGTATAACCGAAATTGAAAAACGCATTGTTTGAGACGGGCAAATATGGTCGATATCTGAGCCGCATATTCATGGCGGCCGATTTTGTCGTACTTAATCTTGTGTTTCTTTCGGTGTGTCTGGTCAACCCCGACATCGCCGGGCTGCACCGTCGGCTGACATGGCTGCTCATGAACGTGGCCTTCATCCCGGCGTGGCAATGGCTCAAACCTATATGTATGGAGCGGGCCATGCAGATGGACCGCGTGATGAGGGCCGCCCTCATGACTTCGGTGACACATCTCATCGTATTTCTCGCCCTGCTCTACGTGATGGGCGATGACGAGCTTCCATGGCATGTGCTCATGGAGTTTTATATCATGCAGTGTGTGTGTTTTCTGCTGTGGAGAGTGGTCTCGCAATGGATACTCAAGCGTTACCGCAGCCACGGAGGCAACACGCGTCAGATAATCATCATCGGATGCCGCACCACGGCCGAACGTCTCTATGAGGAGATGATGCACGACACCGGCTACGGCTATGACGTGCTCGGATTCTATGACATATATTGTCCTCCCGACTTCAAATATAAGGAGATGTATCGCGGCAACATCGACGACTTCGAGCGTTGCCTCGACAGGGTCAAGGTCGACGAGGTGTTCTACACGCTCTCGGGCGAGGACGGAGCCATGGTGCGCCGGCTGCTGGGACTATGTGACCGCAAGATGATGAGATTTAACTTCGTGCCGCAGATGTCGTCATATCTCGCTCGCAATCTGCGTCCTGAGAACATCGGAGCCGTGCCGGTGCTGGGCGTGAGAAACAATCCGCTCGACAATCCCGTCAATACATTTATCAAACGCTCGTTCGACATACTTTTCTCGGGAGCCTTCCTGATAGTGTCGCCCCTCATATTCATCCCCGTGGCCATAGCCGTCAAGCTGTCGTCGCCGGGCCCCGTGTTTTTCCGCCAGTTGCGCACAGGCTACAAGGGTAGCGACTTTTACTGCTGGAAATTCCGCACCATGCGGGTCAACAAAGAGTCTGACACCCTCCAGGCCACACGCCACGACCCGCGCACCACGAGAGTGGGCGAGTTTCTGCGCCGCACGTCCATCGACGAGCTGCCACAGTTTATCAACGTCTTTTTAGGCGACATGTCGGTGGTGGGTCCACGTCCACACATGCTCAAACATACCGAGGACTACAGCCGCCTGCTCGAAAAATACATGGTGCGCCACCTCATCAAGCCGGGCATCACCGGCTGGGCCCAGGTGAGAGGCTATCGCGGACAGACCGACGAGCTGTGGCAGATGCAACGCCGCATCGAACATGACATCTGGTACATGGAACACTGGAGTTTTCTCTTTGACTGCAAGATTATAATCCGTACCTTTGTAGGCATGTTTCAAAAGGACAACAATGCTTTCTGACCACACCACTCCCGCCACCCCCTCAGTCAACGTCACGCCCGACCTGGCCTCACGTGCCACAGGCCTGCTGAGCCGGTTCTACGGCTACAGCACATTCCGCCCTCTCCAGCTCGACATCATCGCGACAGCCATGGAGGGGCGCGACTCGGTGGTGCTCATGCCCACCGGAGGCGGCAAGTCGATATGTTATCAGATGCCCGCTCTGCTGAGCACAGGAGTCGTGATTGTGGTGTCACCGCTCATAGCCCTGATGAAAGACCAGGTCACGGCACTTGCCTCAAACGGCATACCCGCCGCTGCGGTCAACTCTATGCAGACCGAGGAGACCAACCGCGATATACTCGAACAACTGTTCAGCGGACGTGTGCGCATACTTTACATCTCACCCGAACGGCTTCTCACCGAAATCGACCGCTGGTCGAGAGACCTCAACATAGCCCTGTTTGCCATCGACGAGGCCCACTGCATATCGCAATGGGGCCATGATTTCCGCCCCGGCTACACTCAGCTCAGACGCATCAAGGAAGTCTATCCCGACGTGCCGGTGATGGCACTCACCGCCACTGCCGACCGTCTGACCCGCGATGACATAGCCACTCAGCTCACACTGCGCGACCCGCGCCTGTTCATCGGCTCGTTTGACCGTCCCAACATATCGCTGCGCGTCATGACCAATCCTGGCAAAAACCAGCGCATCAACTATATACGCTCAATGATAGAGCGTTATCGCAACGACTCGGGCATAGTGTATTGCCTGAGCCGCAAGACGGCCGAAGAGACCGATAAGCAACTGCGCGGACGCGGCTATCGCTCGACGGTGTATCATGCCGGCCTCTCGGTAAGCGAGCGCAACGAGGCTCAGGACAAGTTTATCAACGGAGAGGTGCAGGTGGTGTGTGCTACCGTAGCCTTCGGCATGGGCATCGACAAGAGCAACATCAGATGGGTGGTGCACAACAATATGCCGCGCAACATCGAGTGTTACTATCAGGAGATAGGCCGCGCAGGCCGTGACGGAGCCAAGGCCGAGGCCGTGATGTTTTACTCCTATGGCGACATAGCCACTCTGCGCAGCTTTGTCGACGAGAGCGGACAGCAGGCCATCAATGCCGAGAAGCTGGCCCGCATGAAAGAATACTCCGAAGCCTCGCTCTGCCGCCGCCGCATACTCCTGAGCTATTTCAACGAGACCATGGACCACGACTGCGGCAACTGTGACGTGTGTCTCGACCCGCCCGAACGCATCGACGGCACCGTGCTTGTGCTCAAAGCTCTCAGCGCGATCGTACGCATCAACGGTGCGGCCGGTATCACGATGCTCATCGACATACTCCGCGGCATGTCGCGACAGGAGCTGGTGCAGCGCGGTTTTGACAAAATCAAGACCTACGGAGCCGGACGCGACCTCAGTTTCGGCGAATGGAACGCCTACATATCCCAGATGATACAGCTCGGGCTGATCGACATAGCCTATAACGAGCACAACCATCTCAAAATCACCCCTTACGGGCGCAAAATCCTCAATGAGCGCGGCGAAGTGCTGCTGGCCCGATACACTCCCATGGAGTCGCGCCGCGGAGCCGCCAGACGCAAGGCCGAGCAGGAGACACCTCAGCTCTCGCCGGCCGAACAGTTGCTCGAATCGCTCAAAGCCGTGCGCGAGAAAATTGCCCGCAAAGAGCAGGTGCCCCCCTACATCGTGTTTACCGACAAGGCATTGCTCGAGATGGTGCGTGTGGAGCCTACCGACATGGAGACTTTCTCAAAGGTGGAGGGTGTAGGCGAGCGCAAGACCGTAAAATACTGGCGTCCGTTTGTCACGGCCATACGCAAGTTCAAGGGCATCACCGAAAAACTCGGCTCCGGTCTCTCGGTCGAGGAGACTTTGCTGCTGCTTAACGCCGGCTATGACGTCAACGCCATAGCCGATGCCAAAGGCATCAAGCCCTATACCGTATATACCCACCTCGTGGAGCTTATCAACAATGACAAACTCACCGACTTCTCGTCCATCATCACACGCGAGCAATATCTGCGTGTCATGTCGGTGGCCAAGGCTCATCCCGAGACTTTCTACGAAATACTGACCGACGAGATGCCCCAGGGTCTACCCCGAGTGGCCATAGCCATCAGTAATTTCCTGCTTCGCAAGAAAAGCGTTTAATAATCCGATATTGATATGAAATATACCGACAATCCGGCCGATGACAACATGAAATGGACTGTTGAGGGCACCGAATACCTCTTCAGACGTCCGTGGCTCACGGTGAGACGCGACACAGTGCGTCTGCCCGACGGCACAGTCCATCCCGAATATTATGTGCTCGAATATCCCAAATGGATCAACATCATAGCCATAACTCCCGAAGGCAAATATGTGATGGTCAAGCAATATCGCCACGGTCTCGGAGTAGTGGCCACCGAACTGTGTGCCGGCGTTGTGGAGGATGGCGAGGATCCGCTCGAAGGAGCCAAGCGCGAACTGCTCGAGGAGACAGGCTATGCCGGCGGAGAATGGGAACTCACTATGGAGATTTCGGCCAACCCGGGTAGCCAGAACAATCTCTCCTACTGCTACACGGCCCGCAACGTGGTCAAGGTAGCCGAGCAGCATCTCGACACGACCGAGGACATAAACGTGGAACTCCTGTCGGAAGACGAAGTGCGCGAAATGTTACTTAACGACGACATCAAACAGGCCCTCATGGCCGCCCCTCTCTGGCGACACTTCGCCCTGAATCACAAAATATAACAAACTCAGTCCGCCTGAGATTGGCATAAAAGATACGGTTGCTGTGTTTGCTTCTCCTGTCGCCTGACACAGCAACTGTGTCTTTTTGCATCTCCATGACAGTAGACTTTAACATCTATTATCAGACGTGACAGCCTCTTTTTGTCACATTTTCAGTAATTTTGTATCCCTCATCTTATACTTCGGACTATGATACCATGCCTCTTTAATCTCGGCACAGGCGAGATTATCATCATACTTGTGGTGGTGTTGCTGCTCTTCGGGGCCAAGCGCATCCCCGAACTGGCCCGCGGTCTCGGACGCGGTGTCAATTCGTTTCGTAAAGGGCTCAATGAAGTCACCGACCAGATTGACGACATAGATACAGACAAATCCGGGAAAAATTGAGCGACAGCGGATTTTGGGACCATGCCGAGGCTCTGAGAAAAGTCATTCTCCGGGGGGTCGGGATTGTCGTTGGGCTTATGTGTGTCTACTTTGCCGTGATGCCTGAGCTTTTCGACAAGGTGATTCTCGCGCCATGCCGCGCCGACTTTCCGCTCTACTCTCTGCTGCGTCACATCGGCGGTCCGCTCGAGGGTGACGGCAAGGACATCGAGCTCATCAACATACAGCTCGCCTCGCAATTTTTCATACACATGTCCACCTCGCTGTGGATAGCCGTCATCACAGCCTTTCCCCTGCTCCTCTATCTTATATGGAGCTTCGTGGCCCCCGGACTGTATGAACATGAGAAGCGCGGCATAGGTCCGGTGATAGCCGGAGCCAACGTGATGTTTTATCTCGGTGTCGCGACAGGCTACTTCCTGGTATTTCCGCTCACATTGCGGTTTCTTGCCGGCTATCAGCTCAGCGCGTCAATACCCAATCAGATTTCGCTCGACTCTTATATCGACAACTTCATGATGCTCGTGCTCGTCATGGGCATAGTGTTTCAGCTCTCGGTAGTCGCATGGCTGCTGGGACGCGCCGGAGTGCTGGGACGCGAATTTTTCCACACCTTCCGCCGTCACGCCATCGTAGCCCTGCTCATAGCGGCCGCCGTCATAACCCCGACCGGCGACCCGTTCACACTGACAGTCGTATTTCTTCCCCTCTACATCCTGTGGGAAGCATCGTCACTGACCGTGCCGTTGAAAGCTCCCCGACAACCGTCAGATCAGATAAAAGCAACCCCCTCATAACCTCACTCCTCCATAACCTTATAACCTTTGCTCGAAGAGCAAGTAACAATATGACAATAGGAATAATCGTAGCCATGACCAAGGAGCTCAACCTGCTCCTGCCGCTCATGGACAACCGCGAGACCCGCAAGGTGGGCGGCACCGAGTTTCACCTCGGCAACATAGGCACCAACAGAGTGGCACTCATGGAGTGCGGCATAGGCAAAGTCAACGCCGCCATCGGAGCCGTCACACTCATTGACACATTTCACCCCGACCTCGTAATCAACACAGGCGTGGCAGCCGGAGCCGGCGAGAATGTAGCCGTAATGGACGCCGTTGTCGCGACCGAAGTCGCTCATCACGACTTCTGGTGCATAGGCGAGGAGTGGGGACGAGTGCCCGGATGTCCGCGTACATTTCCCGCGCGCACATATGCCGAAGCTGTCGATGCTCCCAACGTGAAACGCGGACTCATAGCCTCCGGCGAACTCTTCATCACCTCGGCCGAACAGGTCGACGCCATCAGGAAAAACTTTCCCGGCGTCATGGCCATCGACATGGAGAGCGCGGCCATAGCCCAGGCCTGCCACCTGAGAGGCGTGCCGTTTTTCTGTATGCGCGTCATCAGCGACACCCCTTGGTGTCACCACGACAACTCACGCCAGTATGAAGACTTCTGGGAGGATGCCCCCCGCCAGTCGTTCGGACTCATCAAGTCACTCATCGACTCATTGTAACTGACATGGAAAAGATACCGAGTTTCACCATCGACCACGAGCGTCTGCTCCGCGGCATCTATGTGTCGCGCCGCGACCTCACACCTTCGGGCGATGTAATCACCACCTTCGACATACGCATGACCGAACCCAACCGTCAGCCGGCACTCACCCCCGAGGCACTTCACGCCATGGAGCACCTCGCAGCCACCTATCTGCGCAACAATCCCGACTGGAGCAGCCGAGTGGTCTACTGGGGCCCGATGGGATGCTGCACAGGCAACTACCTGCTGATACAGGGCTCGCCCCAACCGGCCGACATTGTGCCGCTCATGCGCGAGACAATGGAGTTTGTGGCACGATATGAAGGCGACATCCCCGGAGCGTCACCGCGTGACTGCGGCAACTACTCCTTTATGGACCTCGACGGTGCACGACGTGCAGCACGCACCTACATCGACGAAGTGCTCGACCGTATAACCCCCGAAAATCTCTGCTACCCACAGTGAAAGACCTCAAGGGTATAAAAGGAAAATTCTATATAGCCTCGCTTATCGAAGAGGGGGAGCATGAGCATCAGGACTTCAAGTTTGCCATCTCCGACGCCCGCAAGATAGCCCGTTCTCTATCAGCCTTTGCCAACAACGACGGAGGCCGTCTGCTCATAGGCGTGAAGGACAACGGAGCCATAGCCGGAGTGCGCAACGAGGAGGACATATATCTCGTGGAACAGGCCGCCGAGATGTATTGTGTCCCGCCCCAGCAACTGCGTGTCACAGCCTTCAAGACCGAAGGTGGACACACCGTGGTCAGGGTCGAGATAGACCGTGCGCCCGCGCGCCCCGTGCAGGTCAAAGAGGCCGAAGGCCACTTGCGTGCCTACTATCGGGTGCGCGACGAGAACATAGCCGCGCCGCCATTGCTCGTCAAGGCATGGCAGCGTGCCGCCGAGCAGACGTCAGGCTCAATGCTCGGCCTCGACTCGCACGGCCGGCAACTGCTCCGCATGGCTTCGGACGACAGCGGTGTCACGCTCGAGGACTTCATGGTCGAGGCCCACATATCGCGCGCCATGGCCGAAGAGCTCGCCATAAGCCTTTACAGCATGGGAGTGATAGATTTCCGCTATGACGGGACACGCTTCACAATGGTCTGCACGGCTTAGAGGGTGTTATTAAACAAACTTAAATCACAATTAACTCACCCCACGATTTCAAGTGTTACGTTACATTACGTTCATATTGATTCTCGCCGCCATGATGGCCGGATGTCGCCGAGACAGACGGGCACCGCACACTGTGCCGGGCTTCAGCGATTATGAAATCGTGGGCATAGACGTGAGCGCGCACAACGGTGACATCGACTTTGACCGCGTGAAAGCCGAGGGCATAGAGTTTGTATTCATAAAAGCCACCGAAGGGAGCACTTTCAAGGACAAACGCTTTGTCGACAATGTGCGCAAAGCCCGCAAAGCCGGTCTGAAAGTCGGAGCCTATCACTTCTTTCGCTTCGACACCCCCGGCTACATGCAGGGACTCAACTTTGTCAACTCCATCCACGGGCGCAACCTCGACCTGCCCGCCGTGATAGACATCGAAGAGTTTACCAACCCCAACTTCCAGACCACCAAACTGGTGATGAACCGCGTGACCGAAATGGCCGACCATCTCGAGAGCCACGGCTATCGTGTGATGCTCTACACCAACAAGAAAGGCCACGCACGATTTATCAACGGCCGCCTCGAGACCTATCCTCTGTGGCTCTGCTCGCTCGGATCGCTCCCCGACGACATGGACTGCGACATATGGCAGGCCACACACCACGGACGGGTGAAAGGTGTGGACCACGACGTGGACATAAATATATTCACCTCATCACGCACCGACTGGCCCACATTTGCCTCAGGCATATCGGTTTCCGACACAATAAAAAGTGTCAAATCAGCGTTAAAATAGATGCGATAATCCCCTATCCATGAAATCACAGCATCTACGATATATTCTCTCTCTGCTCCTTCTTCTCGCCTCGACAGGCCTGACAAGAGCATTCTCACCCGACACTTACACCGAGTCGTCGGCACTGAGTCGCGGCAGATGGGTCAAGCTGAGCGTGTCACATACAGGCCTGCACATGATTTCTCTCGCCGACCTGCGCGCATGGGGCTTTGACAATCCATCCAAAGTCAGGATATACGGCTACGGAGGCAAACGCATATCCGACAGGTTTACATTCGACAACTACACCGACGACCTGCCGATGCTCCAGAGCGAACTGACCTCACGCGGCATAGTATTCTACGCCGAAGGACCACTCACACCCACCTCCGACATCTACGGCACCATCTTCTACACCACCAACCCCTACTCGACCCTCGGCTACTACTTCATCAGCGACAATGAAGCCGAGGAGCGTGCTATCCCCGTAGAAGGACGGCCGGCGACAGGTCAGCCGGGCCAATACTTCACCGCGACCGCTGTCCACGAGACCGATGCCGTGAGCCCGGCCGGAAGCGGCCACCTCATGGTGGGCGAAGATTTCCGCTTCACCCCCACCCGACGCTTCACCATCCAGCTCCCCGGCCGTGAGGACGACAGCGAGATAACGATGCAATGTGTGTTCTTCGCCAAAGCAAGCGGCGGAGTGCAACTGACTTTTGCCGAAAACGGCAATACCCTTCCCGCCTCCACCTCCGACCGCGTGTCGGGCACAGGCGACTGGGGCGAACTCGCCACCATGCGCCGCACCTTTGTCCCGACCTCGGGCCAACAGCTCAACCTCACCATCACAGCCTCACAGATGGGCACTCTCACCCAGGCCTACCTCGACAAGATTACCGTCAACTATCAGCGTCGCATCGCACTCCCGGCGTCTCACCGGCTGGAGTTTACAGGCTTCGCGTCATCGCTCGAAGGGGCCGGAGAAAACACCCGCATCTGGGACGTGACCAATCCTCTGGCCATCGTGAGAATGAACCACTCGGTCACCGACGGCATAGCCGGATGGAACAACGACTACTATGGCCGGCGCACATATGCCGCATGGAATGAAAACGCGCAGTTTCTCACCCCTAAGGTAGCCGGTGTCATCAAGAACCAGAATCTCCACGGCGAGAAGACTCCCGACATAGTGATAATCACCCACAGCGCGCTCAAAGAACAGGCCAACCGCATTGCCAAGCTCCATACCGAGACCATTGACACCATGCGCGTACTTGTGGTGACACCCGAGACAGTCTACAACGAGTTCAGCAGCGGCACGCCCGACATAAACGGTCTGCGTCGCATGCTCAAAATGTTTTATGACCGCGGCACCGACTCCAAGGGCCACAGGCTGCAATATGTACTGCTCATGGGCAGCGCGAACTATGACCACCGCAAACTCACAGCCGCATGGCAGCGCAACACTCAGGCCACAATCCCCATATGGCAGACCGACAACGGCCATCTCGAAAACTACTCCTACAGCA
This sequence comes from Duncaniella muricolitica, assembly GCF_910574735.1. Taxonomy (NCBI): domain Bacteria; kingdom Pseudomonadati; phylum Bacteroidota; class Bacteroidia; order Bacteroidales; family Muribaculaceae; genus Duncaniella; species Duncaniella muricolitica. Next base: position 26,176 of record NZ_CAJTCF010000005.1, read on the forward strand.
CCGATGACGCCTATGGCATACTCGCCGACAACTCCGGACTCAATCTTGAGGCCGACATGCTCAACGTGGCTGTCGGACGCATACCGGCCCACACGGCCGCCGAGGCCAAAGTGTATGTCGACAGGCTCATAGCCTACTCCACAGCTCCGTCCGCCGGACAGTGGCGCAACCGCATAATGTTTGTGGCCGATGACGGAAACGAAAACATACACATGTCACAGACCGAGGATATGGAACGCCTCTTCCGCTCTCAGAAACGCGGACGCGAGATGACATATTCCAAAGTATATGTCGACACCTATGACAAAATCGGAGGTGTCGTGCAGGTGGCACGCGACAAGTTTTACAATCTTCTCAACGACGGCACCGTGTGGTGGAACTATGTAGGCCACTCCTCCATAACCACCATGGGCAGCGAGGGACTGCTCGGGCTCACCGACATCAACAACCTCTATCTGCGCCGCGCACCGTTCTATTACGGTGCCACCTGCTCATTCGCCCACTGGGACGGCGACGAATACAGCGGGCTCGAAATGCTCACACTCTCCGACGCCGGCGGCGTCATCGGCGGCATCTCGGCCACACGCTCCGTCTACATCACCCGCAACGGCATTCTCACCAAGGGTCTGGGTCAGGAACTTTTCGCCACCGACGGCAACGGCAACATACGTCCGATAGGCGAAGTGCTCCGCCGTGCCAAAAACGGCATCGGCTCCGACTCCAACAAGCTGCGCTACGTGCTGCTCGGCGACCCCGCCATGCGCCTGGCCATCCCGTCGGCCATAGCCACGCTCGACTATATAAATGACGTGGCCGTAGTCCCTGATGACGGAGAGTCAGAGCCCCTGGTGATACAGGCTCTTGCCACAACGACACTCCGCGGCTCAGTGCTCTCATCCGACGGACATCTGCTCGACTCGTTCAACGGATATATCGACCTCACACTCTATGACGCGGAGCGCAGCTTCACGACACAGGGCCGAGACAACGAGACAGCAGGCGGATATGTCTATGACGAGCAGGGCGACCAGCTCTACACAGGCCGCGCCAAAGTGGTCAACGGCAAGTGGGAATGCTCGTTTGTGCTTCCGGCCGACATTGCCGACAACTTCCGCAACGCCACTCTTGCAATGTATGCCCAGACCGACGACGCATCACTCTCGGCCGGCGGTGCCAACAGAGACTTCTACGTGTATGGCTATGACGAAAACTCTATCACCGACGACAAGGCACCCGTAATCGAGAGCATGTATCTCAACCACGAGACCTTTGCCAGCGGTGACCCCGTCAACGTCACACCTCTGCTCCTCGCCCGCGTGAGCGACGACATGGGCCTAAATATGTCGCTTGCCGGCATCGGTCACCAGATGTCGCTGCGCATTGATGACAACATCCATCTCAGCGACCTCTCGTCATCGTTCATCCCCGACAGCGACGGTCTGCCTGCCGGCGACATAGTGTATCAGTTGCCCGAACTGACGGCCGGCGTCCACAGGGCCACGCTCAAAGTATGGGACATCGGCGGCAATTCAGCCACGGCCTCAATCGACTTTATCGTCGATCCGACACTCGCGCCCAAGATATTTGACGTCTACACCGATGCCAATCCTGCCACGGTCGAGGCCAATTTCTACATAGCCCACAACCGGCCCGACGCCATGCTCACCGTGAGAATCGACATCTACGACCTCTCGGGCCAGCCCATATGGAGTGCCACCGAGCGCGGGCGCGCCGACATGTTCCTCACCTCGCCTGTCAACTGGAACCTCACCAACTCGGCCGGCGCACGTGTGGGTCGCGACATCTACGTCTATAGGGCTACTGTGACCACCGAAGCCACATCCGACGCTCCGGCCACATCCTCGTCAGTGGCCAAACGCATAGCTGTCGCTCCCTTCTGACATATCACATTGACGGCATGTAAATTTTTCAGCCGATGATAATGAACTTTTTCTGACTGCAATGGTTAATAAAGGGTAAGTGGTCTGAAACCCCAATCAGCCACTACACTCTAACATATCATTTCAATTATTTATGAAAAAGCTGATTTTATCATTTGCTGTATTGGCTACACTCGCCGCCACATCATGCGGCACATCCGTAAAGAAAGCCGAAGACGAAGGGGCTGTTATAAAGGCTAAAATCGAAAATTGCACTAATCCCGACAGTCTCAAGATATATGTGCAGCAGGCCAAGGACTATGCTGCCAAACTCGTAAAGGACGGTGATGACTCAGCCGCCCAGGCATATCTCAGCGAAGTGGCACCCGTAGTTCAGGCCAAGGACCCCTCGGCCGCTGGTGTGTTCTCGGGACTCAAGGCTGAGGCCGACAGCGCGCTCACCACTGCCAAAAACGCGGTTGACAGCGCGGCTACCAAGACCGGTGAAGCCGTCAAAGGTGCGGTCGACGCTACCAAGGACAAAGCTGCCGAAGTAGGCAACGCAGTCTCCGATAAAGCCTCTGAAGTAGGCAATGCTGTTGCCGACAAGGCCTCTGACGTGAAGCAGAAGACAGCCGACGCCGTTCAGGCCGGAGCCGACAAAGTAAAAGAAGCCTTAGGCAAATAACGCATACTCATCTCCTTTCTCCCCCGCAGGACAATTTTAAGCCCTCAAATATCCGCTCAAAGCCATCGCACGGTTATCTCAACAATGCGATGGCTTTGATGTCTTTTTTGTAGCTGCGGTTATATGGTTGTCATACACGCGCCGCGCGCCGTATGCCTGAGATTTTGAGCACACGCGAGCAAAGGGCATCGACCTGGCGCGTGTCGCTGACCTTGACGTCAAGCTCGCAGGTAAACACCTCGCCGCGCGCCTCGATGTTAAGCCGGCGCAGATCCATCTCGAGCGCGCTCGAGATGACACCGGTAAGCTCCTGGAGTATGCCGCGGCGGTCGATACCCTCTATGCGCACACTCGCAATGAAATCGCGGTCCACACGGTCCCACTCCACGGCAAGCAGACGGTCGCCGTGGCTTGCCTTCAGCTTCTGGCCATGCGGGCATGTGAGCGAGTGAATCTCCACACGCCCGTCATAGGTAAGATAGCCCATCACATCGTCGCCGGGTATCGGACGGCAGCAGTCGACAAGAGTGAAATTGCGTTTCGAACCGTCGTCATGGAGTATATACACCTCCTTGGTGTTGATTTTGGGAGCGGCTTCGCCCGACAGGGACACCTGCTCCTGCTGCTGCGACGTTTTTTTCTTGCCGCCGCTCTTGCCCGGAAATCCGAGGCGCAGCAGACGGCTCACGAGCGATTTGGCCCGGCTCGAGGTGTTGACATTCAGATAATCGTCAATCGAAGCCTCGCCGTTGCCGAGTTTGAGAAACAGCTCCTCGCGCGTCTGCACCTGATAGCGGCCAAGTATCTTGGTGATGACATCGTTGTTGAGCGTGATATTGTTGTCGGCGAGAAACTTGTCAAAAATCTTCTTTCCCTCCTCGATAAACGGCTGCTGCACGCGGCGCAGCTCCTTACGCAGACGGGTCTTGGCCTTGGCTGTGGCAAGAAAATTCATCCACTCGGCCTTGGGTGTCTGCGACTGCGAGGTGAGCACCTCCACCTGGTCGCCCGAATTGAGTTTCTGCGACAGGGGCACAAGTTTATGGTTGACCTTTCCGGCTATGCACCGGTTGCCTATCTCGGAGTGGAGCGTGTAGGCCACGTCGAGCACGGTCGCGCCGGCTGCGAGTGTAAGCAGTTCGCCTTTGGGCGTGAACACCACAATCTCGCTCGCAAAGAGATTGAGTTTGAGCGTATCGAGAAAGTCGATGGCGTTTGGGTTGGGGTCGTCAAGTATATCCTTGATGGTGCGCAGCCACACTGTCAGCTCACTCTCTTCCTCCGATTCACCCCCGATTTTATATTTCCAATGGGCGGCAAATCCCTTCTCGGCAATCTCGTCCATGCGGCGCGAGCGTATCTGCACCTCTATCCAGTTGCCGTCAGGTCCCATCAACGTGACATGCAGAGCCTGATAGCCATTGGCCTTGGGCACAGTCACCCAGTCGCGTATGCGCTCGGGATGAGGAGTGTAGAGGTCGGTCAGTGCGGCATATATGCGATAACACATCTCCTTCTCTCCCACCCCCTGCGGCGGGTCAAAGATGATACGCATGGCATAGAGGTCATAGACCTCCTCAAAAGGTATGCGTTTGGTCTCCATCTTGCGCCATATGGAGTAGACCGACTTGACACGCGCCTTGGCATCGTAAGTGAGCCCCATCTCAGCAAGACGCTGGTGGATGGGCGAGGCAAAGTTATTGTAGACCATCTCGCGCTGCTCCTCGCTCCCCTTGAGCAGCGAGGCTATGCGGGCATACTCGGTAGGATGCTCATACTTGAAACTGAGGTCTTCAAGTTCGGTCTTGATGCCGAAGAGGCCCAGACGGTGAGCCAGCGGAGCATAGATATAGAGCGTCTCGCCGGCTATCTTATATTGCTTGTTGGGAGCCATGGAGCCGAGGGTGCGCATGTTGTGCAGACGGTCGGCCATCTTGATGAGCACCACGCGTATGTCCTGACTCATGGTGAGCAGGAGTTTTCGGAAATTTTCGGCCTGGGCCGAGGCTCTGTCTCCGAATATACCACCCGAAATCTTGGTGAGTCCGGCCACAATCTCGGCAATCTTCTTGCCAAACTGATGCTCTATGTCCTCGACCGTATACTCCGTGTCCTCGACCACATCGTGCAGCAGGGCCGCGCAGATGGATGTGGAACCGAGACCTATCTCACGCGAGGCAATCTTGGCCACCGCTATGGGATGGAGTATATAGGGCTCGCCCGAGCGTCTCCTCACCCCGTAATGGGCCGCGCGGGCAAACTTGAATGCCCGCGCGATTATATCGACCTTCTTGCGGTGGTTGCTTGCAAGATAGCCGTTAAGCAAATCGGCAAACTCGTCTTCTATGAGTTTGTTCTCCTGCTCGGGAGTGAGGTTGTATGTTTCCATGGTAAGACTTATGTTATTCAGATTTATATAATCACAATGATATTACACATTATGACATAACCCCATCTTTCAAAACTACATATTTTGCCAACTTTATACCTTTACGAATTTCAGTGGCATATGTAGTTCCTTTAAGCATTGATTTTTCAACAATTTCTTCTGGCATTACTCCTATTTCTCTAATAATATCAGCATTTTTTATACCAAAACATTGAATCAGTGCATTACATTCTCGACGTTCTCTTCCTAACTTATAGAACGTATTAAGTTCCATTACTAATTCATCTAAGCTCATAATTATGATTAATTCTAAGTTAGTGTAGAAGATAGAACTATCTTCTACACTAACTTATTATTTTTTAGAGATATTTCTCGTCATAACGCATTCTCACGTCATTGACCATCTGCTTGATATGCTGCTCGCGGGCCTTGGGACAGATGAGCAGCACGTCGCCGGCATCAGCCACGATGTAATCGTTGAGACCGTCGGCCACAACGAGTTTCCCGGCGGGAGTGACAAATATGTTACCCTCCGACTCATAGGCTATCACGCCCGCACCCTGCGAGACGTTACGGTTTTCATCAGCCGGAGAGTTGTCATAAAGCGCGCTCCAGGTGCCGAGATCGTTCCACCCGAAGAGTGCACACTCGACATACACATTGTCGGCCTTCTCCATCACCGCGTAGTCGATGGAATTGGCCGGACACGACTCAAAATTCTGACTGATGAATGCAGTCTCGGCCGGTGTGCCGAAGTCGGCCTTGCCCTTGTCAAAGAGGTCAGTCAGATCAGTGTCATACTTGTGCAGGGCGTCGATAATGACCGACGCGCGCCACAGGAAGATGCCGGCGTTCCAGAAAAATTCGCCCGAGTCAAGAAATACTTTGGCAAGCTCGAGATTGGGCTTCTCGGTAAAAGTCTTTACCTTGTTAATGCCGGGAAGCACCTCCGCCCCCACCTGTATGTAGCCATAACCGGTCTCGGGACGCACGGGCTTGATGCCGAGCGTCAGCAGGGCGTCGTTGGCCTCGACAAATTCAAATCCGCGTCTCACACAGTCGCAATACATGGCCTCGCCCGTTATGAGATGGTCGCTCGGAGCCACTATCATCGAAGCCTCGGGGTCGAGAGCGTGTATGTGATAGGCGGCCCAAGCTATGCAGGGGGCCGTGTTGCGGCGTGCCGGCTCGAGAAGTATATTGTGGGGGAGCACTTCGGGGAGCTGCTCGCGTATGAGCGGAGCATATTTCTCGTTGGTGACGACTACTATGTTTTCCTTGGGCACAAGGGGAAGTATGCGGTCATACGACATCTGAAGCAGCGACCTCCCGGTACCGAGAAAATCTATGAACTGTTTGGGACGGTCTTCGCGGGAATAGGGCCAGAAACGGCTGCCGACTCCACCGCACATAATCACACAGTAACGATGAGACATCATAATATTTTATTAAAGCTATTATTACGGATCTGTTATATCCGCTAAGTTAGTAAAAAAAGTTTAAAGTTGGGTGTTAAGAGGATGTTTAAAAAAGTTTAGAGTAACATTTTTTTGACTCTCTTCCTCTTCTATAACTATTCTTTGACAGCACGTGAGGAGATGAAGCCCGACACAAAACCTATCACCACAACCACACACGCGGTGATGAGAATGTCGGCGACAGCCGGACGGCACGGATAATGGTCAATCGACAACTGGGAGGGGTCGCCTCCGAGCGATATGAGTCCGAAATGCTGCTGGAGCAGACACAATATCACCCCTATGGCGATACCGATAAATCCACCCGTCAGGGCTATAAGTAATCCCTCGTCAAGAAATATGCGCCTGAGCATGCTTCGCGAGGCTCCGAGGGCCGTGAGTATGCGCATATTGTCCTCCTTCTCGATTATGAGCATCGACATGGTGGAAAGAATGTTGAACGATGCCATCACCAACACGAAAAGGAGCATCAGAAAGGTTATCCACTTCTCTATACGTATCATGCGAAACGAAGCCTCCTGCTGCTGCATGCGGTCGGCCACCACATACACTCCGCCGAGCTGACGGCTTATGTCTCCGGCCACATCCGACGGATCGCGTCCCTCGTCGACAGCCACGTCAAGCGAGGTGATTTCGGTGGTGTAGTCAAACAGCCGCCGGGCCGATGAGAGCGGGATATACACAAGATCTTCGTCATACTCTCCCTGATTGGTCTGATAGACTCCGCTCACATACAGCGTGTCGGTGCGAAACGCGGCCATAGGGAAAGCAGGATTGATGCGCCCCAGACGTCGGGGCACCGTGAGCATGAAAGGCCGCTCGAGCGACGGACGCGCGCCTGTGTGCACAGCCACGCCTACGCTCAGCAGGGCATACTCCATGCCCGGATCGTCGAGCATCTCGCCGTCGATGACAAGGTCGGAGAGCGATGACACGTCAGAGTAATTGTCGGCTATGCCTCTTACTCTTACCGGCATCTGGTCACCGTCGCTCACCGCGAGGGCTCGCTGCTCGAGCACCTGCCTCACATCGGCCACTCCGTCGACTGCGGCAACGGCCGCGGCAAGCGAGTCGCCGTCGGCTATCACCTCGCCATAGGGAAGTGTGATTTTAATCTCAGGGTCGATAGCCGAAAGGCGCGAAGCGGCCAGATCGGTAAAACCGTTGAACACCGACAGCACACACACCATGGCAAAAGCGGCCACAGCTATACCCGCCATCGATATCAGCGATATGATATTGACGGCGGCATGGCTCTTGGGAGCGAAAAGATAGCGCAGCGCGACGCGCAATGACAGCATAATGCAATCGGGTTGAAAACGGCAGGGAGATACAAAAGGACACAGGCCTCACATGAAACAAAAGTCTCTTTCTGCCGGTCGGTTACGTCTACCGACTAACTGACAGGCTTTTGTCTCTTCATGCGGCTTATGTCCTTTTGTATCTTCCTGACATGTTTATTTTTTCAGGAGCTTGTCGATATTCTCTATATAGTCGAGCGAGTCGTCGATGTAGAAACTCAGTTCGGGGCACTTCCTGAGCTGAAATCTCACCTTCTGAGCCAGTTCGTAACGTATGGTCTTTGCACTGGCTGTAATGCTCTCGATAAGCTCCTGCGACTTGTCGGCCGGGAATATCGAAAGATACACCTTGGCGATGCTGAGGTCGGGCGATACGCGCACCGCGCTCACCGACACCAGCACACCATGTGTCTTGGCCGTCTGCTGACGGAATATCTCGCTCAGCTCCTTCTGAAGAAGCCTTGCTATTTTAGCTTGTCTTGTTGTTTCCATATATTTTTACAACAATCCCCGGCAGGATTAGTTGATGATGTCAAAGCCGGTATACTTTCTCAGACACTCAGGCACGATGATACCCTCGGGAGTCTGGTTGTTCTCAAGGATAGCGGCCATGATGCGGGGAAGGGCGAGAGCCGAGCCGTTGAGCGTGTGACACAGGTGGGTCTTCTTGTCCTCGCCACGGTAACGACACTTCAGACGGTTGGCCTGATAGGTCTCGAAGTTTGACACCGATGACACCTCGAGCCAGCGGCCCTGGGCTGCCGAATAGACCTCGAAGTCAAAGGTGATGGACGATGTGAAGCTCATGTCGCCGCCACAGAGACGAAGTATGTGCCAGGGCAATCCGAGGCTCTCGAGCAGACCCTGCACGTGGTCTTTCATCTCCTCGAGGGCTGCATAGGAGTTTTCGGGCTTCTCGATGCGCACGATTTCCACCTTGTCAAACTGATGCAGACGGTTGAGACCGCGTACATCCTTGCCATAGCTGCCGGCCTCGCGACGGAAGCATGCCGAGTAGGCACAATTCTTGATGGGAAGCTTGTCGGCGGGGATTATCACGTCGCGATACAGGTTGGTGACGGGCACCTCGGCTGTCGGGATGAGATAGAGCTTGTCCTCGTTGATGAAATACATCTGACCCTCTTTGTCGGGAAGCTGGCCTGTGCCGTAGCCCGAAGCCTCGTTCACTACATAAGGGGGCTGTATCTCAAGATAGCCGGCTTCGGAAGCGCGGTCGAGGAAAAACTGGATGAGCGCGCGCTGGAGTTTGGCTCCCTTGCCCACATACACCGGAAATCCGGGGCCTGTGATCTTGACGCCGAGGTCAAAGTTTATGAGGTCATACTTCTTGGCGAGATCCCAGTGGGGAAGCGCGTCGGCGGGAAGCTCGGGCATCTGGCCGCCGGTCTTCTCCACCACGTTGTCCTCGGCCGTGCGGCCTTCGGGCACCATGTCGCAGGGGATGTTGGGCATACCGAGAAGTATGTCGCGGATAGCGTTTTCGGTTGTGGCGAGACGCTCGGCCAGCTCCTTCTGCTTCTCCTTCATTTCGGCTACCTCTTTCTTGGCCTCTTCGGCCTCGGCCTTGTTGCCTTCCTTCATGAGACGGCCTATGGAATCGGCCTTCTTCTTGAGCTGTGCGGCAAGATTGTCGTTCTGAAACTGGAGATTCTTGCGCTCGTCATCAAAGTCGATTACGTCGTTTACACCCTGTTTGCCGTCAAAACCTTTCACGGCGAGGCGCGCGATGACGCGCTCGGGATCCTCTTTTATCTGTTGTAAAGTAAGCATTTTGTCAATTAGTTATCAGCAATTAGCAATTGCCGTATTATAGTGCGTAATTATTGTCAGAGAGCTGTTGTCTTGACTTATCAGCCTCTTCTGACTTTATTTAACCAAGCAACTCGCGCACCTTGGCTGAAATCACCTTGCCGTCGGCACGTCCGGCGAGAGCCTTTGAGGCTACGCCCATCACCTTGCCCATCTCTTTGGCCGAAGTGGCACCAGTCTGGGCTATGATTTTTTTAAGTTCCTCGGTCAGTTCTTCCTCCGAAAGCTGCTTGGGCAGATATTCCTCTATCACTGCAGCCTCGGCCAGCTCGTTGTCGCGCAGGTCAAGACGGTTTTGCTCGTCATATATCAAGGCAGTCTCCTTGCGCTGCTTGGCCATCTTGGCAAGTATCTTCATTGCGGCATCGTCCGAGAGAGTGCCGTCACCGCCCTTGGCGGTCTTGGCCTCGAGAAATTCTTTCTTGATGCCGCGGAGTGTCTCGAGTCTCACTTTCTCGCGGGCCAGCATAGCAGCCTTTATGTCGGCCGAAATTCTGTCAAATAAGTCCATATTTCGGGTATTTTTGTTGAAACGTTGATTGGCAGACCCTCGGGCCTGCGGAATTGTCCTGCAAAGTTAACACTTAACAGGCTATTTTTGTCTACTCTCCCTCGTTTTTTTCTTCCTCAGAGTCCTCGTCGGGCACTATGAAGATTGAAAAATTCACCGACCCGTAGGCCCGATGATGGTCAAAATGGGGCAGCGATGAGAAATCATAAGCCTTGGAGTGTTCCATTATGAACACCGAGCCCGGCTTGAGCAGCCCGCTCGCCAACACGGCTCCGGGGATGTCGCCAAACCCCGGCATATCATAAGGAGGGTCGGCAAACACTATGTCATAAGGCTGAGCGGACGCGTCGCGTATGTATCTCACCGCATCGGTGCGCAGCAGACGCAGATTGTCGTCATGTAGCTCACGGGCCACTTTCTCTATGAACCGTCCCTGCACAGGCGACTTCTCTACCGAAGTGACCGAAGCCGCTCCGCGCGACAAAAATTCAAACGAGACTGCCCCGGTGCCCGCAAACAGGTCGAGACAGCGCGCGCCCTCTATGTCGATGATATTCTCTATGACATTAAATATGTTTTCACGCGCGAAGTCTGTGGTGGGACGCGCGGTGATATTGGTCGGAACGCTGAAACGGCGTCGGCCATATTTTCCTCTTATTATTCGCATAATGGTGAGACTATTAAATCAAACGGTGCCCTCATCGACTCCTTGCCGGCACGAAACATCTGCGGCGGGAATATAGCCGGCATCACTCGCGAGATGTATGTGCGCAACACCGGTGTCACCTCCTCGCGCAAGGCCTGATCGCCCGAGAGCAACACTTCGTCGCCATGAGGGTCGAGGCCATGGGACGCCCGACAGGCAAGTATGTAATAGACGGCATCCATCGGTGCGCGAAAACTCAGAGTATTGGCCTGCAACAGACTGTTGCCGTCAATGACGATGACATCGAGCGAGGAGGGACGGAAATTGCATATCATGCGTCGCGAATTGCCCCGGCCCGGCTTTGACGCAAAATAGCGCACGAGCGGAGCTATATGCGGGACTACGGCTGCCGTCGGAAATGTGCGGTGGATGAAGCCGTAAAGGTCATGACCGAGGCCATAGGCCACCGAGGCATTGCGCGTGGCCATGTCGGCGTGACACACTGTGCCGTCATAGGCCGGATGGAGTGCGGCGAAAGCCTCACGGGCCGACGCCTCGTCCATGCCGTCGGGCAGCAGCATATAGTCGGGCGTGTCGACAAGTATATAGGTCTTGCGAAATTCGCCGAGCAGCAGCGGATTGTCATACACGACCTCCTCCAATCCCCTGACTCCGTTCATGGGAGGTGTAAGCGGATATGAGCGGTAGATGAGTGTGCCGTCGGCCACTATTGAATATACCACCGCATCCACACGATCGGCTCCGACACGCATCATCATATTGCATATCGTCGTGTCGGCCACCATATCCTTGTCAAGAGTCCCGTCTGTCATTGTATCTATCGGCTATAATTAAAGGGGGATTTTTCACACACAAAGTTAACTATTTTGTAACAGAATAACAAAATATTACCATATATGTACTATGTAAAACCACAGTTTTATCCATCCTGCTCACCGCCGCCAGAAGGAGGGAAGGAGCAAGACGAGAAATGTAAACAGCTCGAGACGGCCTACGAGCATCACGACCGTAAGAAGCCACTTGACCGCACATGGCAGACAGGCAAATCCGCCCTCCGCTCCGGTGGCCCCATAGCCGAGTCCGTTACAGCCGATACATGAACACACCATGAAGAGCGAGTCGGTAAACGTGTAGCCAAACATGGTTATGAATCCCGTCGAGATGACCACGACAAGCATATAAATCATCACAAACGCCGATATGCGCGTCACAAGACTGCTTTGGAGCGCGCTGCCGTTGAGACTGACCACGTAGACTCGTTTCTGAAACACGGTGCGCTTGAGTTCATTGGAAAAGTTGCGCCACAACACTACGAGACGGTCTATCTTGATGCCGCCCGAGGTCGAGCCGGCACACGCGCCACACAGCATAAGCAGTATGGTCAGAAACAATGAGAACGGTCCCCATGTCTCGGCCTCGGCGATGGAGAATCCTGTCGACGTTATGGCCGACACTATGTGAAACATCGGATATACAAGCAACTCACCGACTCCTCCGGTGGCTCCGCGCAGCAATGCCGACGCCAGCAGCAACACATAGGCTACGGCCAGCACTGCGACAAACGCGACAAATACATCATTGCGCAGCACTCCTCTCACACCGTTGCTCCACACGTGATAAAGCAGCATGAAGTTGAGACCGGCAAGAAACATCACGACAGTAAGCACTACATACACATAGTCCGAAGCCCAATAGGCTATGCCTGCGTTGTGGGTCGAAAATCCGCCCGTGGCAACTGCGGCAAACGTCTGACACACACTGTCGAAGAGATTGACCGGGCCGGCCCACAGCAATAGAGTCGAGGCCACGGTTATGACCACATACACTCCCCAGAGCGAAAGTGCCGTCTGACGGATGCGAGGATGCAGCTTGTCGTGCGTTATGCCGGTGGCCTCGGCGTTGAACATCGATATGCCCGACGGCCTGTTGAGCTCGGGCAATACGGCGAGCATGAAGAGTATGATGCCGAGTCCGCCTATCCATTGAGTGAACGCCCGCCAGAACAGTATGCCGTGTGACTGGCTGTCGACATCGGCAATCATGCTCGCACCGGTGGTGGTGAATCCCGAAATCACCTCAAACATCGCGTCGGTAAATCCCAGCGGCCGCTCGCTGAGCATGAACGGTATCATGCCGAAAAACGAAAACACTATCCATATAAGTGCCGTGATAAAAAAACCTTCGCGACGACGTATCGGAGTCTCCGTACGACGTGTCGACAGTTTGGCCGCACCACCTACGGCAAACGCCGCCGTGGCTGCCACTGCAAAGCCCTTCCAGTCGCTCTCTCGGTAGACAAGACTCACAGCCATAGGCACAAGCAACATCAGCGACTCTATCAATATCAGCCGCCCCATTATCCTCGCTATCGAATTGAAATCCAATGCAGTCTTCATCAGTAAATCCCTCCCCTTGCCGCTATCTGAACAGACGTTCGAGTCGTGAAATCATGCCTGAGACACAAAAGATGACCACATGGTCGCCGGGTTGTATGCGTGAACGCCCCTCGACAAGCATCCCTACGCCGTCGCGTATGAGACCGCCGACGGTGATGTCGCGCGGCAACGACAGTTCGGCCACAGGCTTTGACACTATCCTGGAGTCCTCGGGTGCTATCATCTCGGTTATCTCGGCCTTGTAGAGCGACATACACTGGGTCGTGGCCACATTGGAGTCGAGAAGCACATTGAGTATCCTGCCGGCATTAAGCAGTTTCTTGTTGATAATCTTGTCGATCGACAGGCTCTCGGCCTCGGGCATGTACTGAAGCTCCTCGATTCTTGCCAGAGTCTTGCGCACACCGTGCTCACGTGCCACCATGCATGACACGATGTTAGTCTCCGAGCTGCCGGTGAGAGCCAGAAACATGTCGCAACGGTCTATGCCCTCGTCCTTGAGCGTGGCCACATCGTTGGCCGAAGCGTTGACCGCCACCACACCCGGGAAACGGCGCGAGACAGCCATGCAACGCTCGCGGTCGGGGTCTATCACCGTCACCTTATATTTATTGCCGATGAGTCCGAGAAGATTTTCAGTCACGCGTCCCGCCCCCGACACCATGATGTGTCTCACGCGGCTCTCGCTCTGACCACACAGGTCACGCAACACATCGACGTTATCGGGAAGCACCGAGAAGTATACGGTGTCACCCTCAAGCAGACAGTCATTGCCGCCGGGGATGATGATTTCGTTCTTGCGTCTTATTGCCGAGACGTGAAACAGCCGTGGCGTATTGGGCACATCGCGCAGATATTTACCGCAGAGCGTGCCCGACGCCTGCATGCGCACACCCACCACATACAAGGCCCCGCGATGGAGCTGAAACCACTCGCTGACCCAGTTGTGTTCGATAAACTGTGCTATCTCCACAGCCGCAAGACGCTCGGGATAGACTATCATGTCGACACCATGGGTCTTGAGCATCGCCTTTACGTCGTCTCGGTCAAACTCCGGGTTGTCGACCCTTGCCACGCACCGTCGCGCACCACACATCCGGGCCATCTCGCAGGCGATGATATTGACCGTCTCGTCGGGCGTCACAGCCACAAACAGGTCGGCCGCGTCGGCCCCGCACTGCATGAGATTACCAACCGAGAGCGGGGAGCCTTCAAATGTTATGAAATTGCCAGCGGCATCAAGCTCGGCCAGATGCTCGGCATTGGTGCCCATCAGCACTATATTTTGATTCTCGACCGAAAGCATTTCGGCAAGATGCGTGCCGGTCTCACCGTCGCCGGCTATGATGATTCTCATTTTATATGATTTGATGTGACCGGCAAAATTATAATAATTCGCGCAATTATACAACACGATTCGTATCCGCACGAGTCGTCGCCGCAGTCACGTCACAATCCCTTTCTGAGCCACGCACCCGAGAGGAGCCGCCACAGAAATATGGCCCCGCGGAACATCAGCTCTATACACATGGCCGTCCATACTCCCGCAAGCCCCATTGTCGGCGCGAGAAGCGCGGCAAGCGGCAGACGCACCAGCCAGATGCTGCCAAAGTTCATGGCCGCCGGCATGATGGTGTCGCCGACACCTATCATTACGCCATAGGCTACAATCGAGGCGGCAAACATCGGTTCGGCAAAAGCCTCGATGCGCAGCGAGCGCACGCCAAGGTCGACAATCTCCCCTACCGGCGACATCATCTCCATGACCCAAGGGGCAAAGATATAGAGCACTATGCCCATCACTGTCATGGTCACCATGCCGAGCACCACGGTTATGTAGCCAAAACGCCTGGCCAGGTCGAGCCGTTTCGCGCCGTAGCTCTGCCCTACAAGTGTCGTGGCCGCGTCACCTATTCCGTAGCCGGGCATATAGCAGATGCTCTCGGCTGTGACGGCAAAGGCGTTGGCCGCTATGGCCATGACCCCGAGCGGGGCCACTATCACCGTCACCGCTATCTGCGCTCCGCATATCACGGCATGCTCGAGTGTCATCGGAGCCGAGACCTTGAGAGCCTTGCGCAACACGTCGCGCACGGGTCGGAAGCTGCCGTGCTCACGCCCTATGGCCAGACCGTCCTGACGAAAGCAGAGATACCACATCATGGCTCCGGCCGTGACTATTTCGGCCGACACTGTGCCGAGGGCGGCTCCGAGCACTCCGAGTCCGGCCCCGGGCATCGTAAAACCCATGCCGGCTATCTCGATAGGACGTGTGGGAAATATGAGCACGAAATTGAATATCACGTCGAGCACACACATCATGACGTTAAGTCCGCCCGGCACTTTCATATTGCCTGCACATCTCAGCATGCCTCCGCCGAGATAGTTCATCGTCAGGAGCGGGAGTGCGAGCACAAACACGAGAAAATAGAGCGATGCCTTGGGACACACGGCCGCGTCTCCGCCGAGCCAATGAGGCAACTGTCCGGCAATGCACGCACCCGTCACAGCCACAGCCACACTGAATATCAGACACGACGTGATGGCCTGACGGAGTATGCGTCGCGCTCGCTCGTGTTCACCCGCGCCTATACTGTGGGCCACCTGTACGGAAAATCCCATAGTGACGGCCGAACAGATGCCCCAGAAGAGCCACAGCGAGGTGGAGACGAGTCCGACCGATGCCGAATCGTCGGCACCGAGGCGTCCCACCATGGCCGCGTCGATATACTGCATCATGATACTCGACAACTGGGCCATCATGGCGGGCCATGACAGCCTGGCGGTCAGCTTGAGCTGCTGCCCTAAAGTGAGATTGGTCGAGTGATTGATGAGCGAATTGGCCATAAGGGACACTTGACAGGTGTTTAAAAATCTGATTTCATAATCCTTCCGTATGCTTCTTCGAGTCGCGGGCGCGGACAGGCTATGTTGAGACGGATATAACGGTCGTCGCCATACATGGCTCCGTCATTGATTTTCACCCTGCACTTCTCCTCGACCATACGGGCAAACTCTGTCCCCGTGAGTCCGAGAGATGAAATGTCGACCCAAGGCAGATAAGTAGCCTCCAGACGGGCGAGCGCACACTGCGGGAAACGGCTATGGAAAAACCGGCGCGTATACTCCCAGTTGTCGGCCAGACACTCCTTGAGTCCGTCAAGCCACACGGCCCCTTCGTCGCTGTAAGCGGCTATGAGAGCCTCGACTCCGAAAGGATTAACGTCACACACCTCGTTGATATTGATGGCCCGGTCGATCAGCGCGCGCTTTCGGGCCGACGGACTTATGATATTGGCTATCTGAAGCCCGGCAGTGTTGAAAGCCTTTGAGGGCGACACGCACACTATGGCCTCGGGGTCGACTGTGCCGTAAGGGGTGTAGGCATAACCCGGCATTGTCAGTTCGCAATGTATCTCGTCGCTCACCACCTGCACTCCGTGACGCGCGCAGATGTCGCGCACGCTCCGCAGCTCCTCGGGCATCCATACGCGCCCGCCGGGATTGTGAGGATTGCACAGGAGCAGCATGGTGTTGGCCGGATCGGCCGCCAGACGGTCGAGCGCGTCAAAGTCCATGCGGTAGGAAAACTCGCCCTCGCCCGCCGGCACAGTCACCAGCGGACACTCGACTATGCGGCATCCGTTGTTGCGTATCGACGAGAAAAAGCAGTTGTAGACCGGAGTCATGACTATGACACCGTCGCCCGGCCGCACAAGGGCTTTGATTATGGCCGAGAGAGCGGGCACAACTCCCGATGTGTAGATGACATCATTACGGGTGAACGTATAGCCATGGCGTGAGGCAAACCATCGTGTCAGGGCCTCGTAATACTCATCACGCACGAGTGTGTAGCCAAAGACTCCGTGCTCTACCCTGCGGCGGAGAGCATCGATGACACACGGTGCCGTGGCAAAGTCCATGTCGGCCACCCAAAGCGGTATGGTGCCGGGATATTCGTCCCATTTATAAGAACCTGTGCCGGCTCGGTCAGGTGATACAAGCATATGACTATCGGGTTTCAATTTTACAATCGGCCGGCGGGAGGATATTGGCGTCGAGTATGAGCTCGCCTACCGACGGTAGAGTGATCGAGCCTGTGCGTGGATTTTTGATACTTGTGACAGGCGACATGATTGTGGCGCGCACGTCCGAGTCCTCAAAGGCAAGGTCGGCGTCAGCGTCAAAAGTGCAGTCCTCAAGCACCAGACCCTCGCAGTAACACAACGGCTGTGTGCCGGATATGCGGCAGCGCACCAGCCGCAGACCGCGCGAGTGCCAGCCGAGATATTCGCCCGATAGCGTGGAGTCATAGACAGTGACATTCTCGGTGTTCCAGAAAGCATCCTTGGAGTGAATCTCGGCGTTGCGTATCACTACGTTGCGGCAATACTGAAATGAATAGTTGCCTTCCTGACGATAGCGGTCGATGTCGATATTCTCGGAATGCATGAACAGATAGTCGGCATTTCTGACATCGACGTCGCGCATCACCACGTTGCGGCAGTGCCAGAGTGTCTCCTGAGCGTCGGGTATATTTACACGCTCCATCTCTATGCCGTCCATTTCGCGAAACATCTTGGGCGCGTCGACCTGTGTGTCGGTCATGCGCAGCCCCGACGAGTACCACAGAGCGGCACGCGCTCCGGGCGTAAAGAGGCAATGCTCGACCACAAATCCTCTGACATGCCAGAAAGGATATTTACCTTCAAAACGACAGTTGCGCGCCACTACGTCTGTACAGCATTTCAGGGCCGACTCGCCGGCATGGATTGTAACGTTGTCGAGCTCTATATCATGACTTGCAAACAGCGGACGCTCTCCGCCAAACTCTTTGTCCTTGATGATTTCCATAAGTTGATTTTGATTGGTTTTAATACTTTCTGCAAAATTAACAAGCTCTCAGGAAATGTATTGAACCATTCTTTCGGATATACCTACCACTTTTGACGTACAAAATTACCACTTTTTTCTTATTTGGGCAAATCGGCTGATTTTCAAGGTGGATTGGTGACGGGTGATTAGCTCTTACTTATTGATGGTGTCCGAGTTCTGGTTGTATGCCTTGGCCACACACTTCCATTCGCCATCGAGTTTGAGCAACAGAAGGAAGTCGGTGAAGTCGATGGTGCCACCCCATCCCTCTTCAAGAACGCGGACGACCGCCACGGTCTCCTCGACTGCCAGCACATCTATTCGGGCTTTGAACTCTGCTCCTGCTCCAACGGTATCGACATTGTGGTAAAACTGCTCTATGGAGCCGCGCTCGACGGTGCCGTTAAGTATGCCGAACAGCACGGCATCGTCGGTAAACAGAGTCTTTGCATACTCACTGTTGCCCTCGGCTACACTCTTTACAAACTTCTCGGCGGCACGTGCCACGGCTTCGTATTCTTTGATTTTGTCTCGCATAATTTTATATATTTATTTGATTATCTGAGTGCAAAATTACTATGGTAATATACTAAAATCAAGTACCGAAAAATTATTCATATACCGAAAATTTTTTCGGTATATGTAAATTAAACAGTTATTGACTAACTTTGTAACCGTCAAGAAAAATAAAAAACTTACCCGATGGCATACGAAAAGAAAATACCTGTGGATCTGGACTGTCCGTTACGGCTTACAATGAGTCTGATCGAGTCGAAATGGAAGTCTTGTATCCTTGACGAATTGAGAAACGGTGAGCCGAAGCGACCGAGCGAGGTACACAAATGTCTGCCGGAAGCCGCTCCGCGAGTACTCGACATTCAACTCAAAGAGATGGTGGAGGACGGCCTCGTAACAAAGACAATCTATCCGGAACTACCTCCACGCTCAGAGTATAAAATCACCGGACTCGGACTATCACTGATACCAATCATTGACCTTATGCTAAAATGGGGCGAGGAACACTTTGATATTTTTGAGCGGAAATATGGCCGCAAGTGTGACAAGTGAACGTGAGGCCTATCGGATATGGTAAAATATGGCTTATGATTGTTATAAACTTATGTAACGAGTAAAAATTAGGAATAATGACGAATTTCAAACCAAAGGCATGGCTGCTTCCTCAGCCTGTACTAATCATCGGCACTTATGATGCCGACGGCACTCCCAATGCCATGAATGCCGCCTGGGGCGGTCAATGGGACATGAACGAAATCATGATTTCAATGGGCGCACACGCCACTACGGAAAATCTTAACCGCAACGGAGATTTCACCGTTGCCTTTGCCACTGTTGATACTCTCACGGCCTCCGACTATGTAGGCATCGTAAGCGGCAAGACTCACCATGATAAAATAGCGAAAACCGGATGGAAAGCCGTCAAAGGTGAAAATGTCAATGCTCCTGTTTTCGACTGTTTCCCTATGACAATGGAGTGCCGCATCAAGGAGAAGCTTTACGAGTCAGAATCGGGTTACTATATCGTGGCCGAAATCGTCAATATAGTCTGCGATGAGAATTATCTGGCAGAGGACGGCAAACCTGATGTCGAGAAAATGCGGCTCATAACCTTTGACCCGGTTCATAATGGCTATATCGCCCTCGGTGAGAAGGTCGGAAATGCTTTCTCCGATGGCAAAGCTCTGAAATAATCACTGAAATAAGAGGGTGTCTAATAACTTGAAAATCGCCCGGCCTGCTCACGTGGAGCATGGTCGGGCGACGCTATCAGAGGGTGTTATGTTTTCTGACTTGATTCTACCTTACTGAGCTGTCAGTGTGTAGGTGTAGGGCACGGATGTAAGGTCGAGGGTCACGAGATATGTACCTTCGGGAGCCTTGCAGTTGGGTCCGTTATACTGGAGGTCGTCTGCGGCACCGCCGTAGCTGAGATCCCATGAGTTGTTGAAAGCAAACTTGAACTCACCTCCCTGCAGATCGGCCACCACTGTCCAGTGGAGATAGTCGGCAGAGGTCATCGTAGAGTTGATGTCCCATCCGTTAAATCCGCCGGGGATATTCACGGCCGAGATATAGGTGAGGGTATAGGTGAGGTCGTTGGTGTTGACATCGGCGAAATAGAGGCCTTCGCCCTGGGCGGGAAGCTCGAGGTTGCCGGCTCCGCCGTCGGTCGACAGCACACCGTCAGTGCCCGAGTTGCCATAGTTGGTACCGTTCCAGTTGGGGGCGTCGGTAAACTTGAAGATACCGTTGATGTAGACAAATCCGCGATACTTGCCGGTCTCATAGGATACGAGTTGCTGAGAGTTGTCAAAGTTCCATCCGTTGGAGTTGCCGGGGGTGTAGAGCACCGAGGGGAGCTTTTCAATCTCATAAGTGAGGTCAAGCATATTGACCTTAAAGAGCATGCCGGCATTTTCAGTAATCACGCCGGGGGTGCCGTAGTCCTGAGTGTCATTGATTACGAGCGCGCCCTTGAGACTGTTGCTGAACTCAACGCCAAAGCTCGACTGAGGAGCGTCGACAAAGTGTCCGGCAGCGTGGGTCGACTCGGGGATAATCACCCATTCCCAGTCGGGAGTGAATGCGGGCACCTTGAGCGTGAAGGTGGGGTCGTCATAGGGGTCATACTCGTTGTGGCTAAACTTGAGAGCCTTGGAGAAATCCCAGTCGCAGAACGAGCCGACGAGATAATAGGCATCCTCGATTACATATCCGTCGAAAAGGTCAAACGGTGTCACCTGAGTGGAGAATGTCGAGTAATATGCGTTCTCGTTGCCGAGACGTATGGTCTGGTCACCTTTTACGGCCCATGCGGGAATACGTATATAGGTAGTTGTCGTGCCGGGATTCTTGCCGAAGAGTGCCTGGTGGGCTGTCTCCCAGTCATCGGCCTGGACAGTCACATTGCCCTCGGCATCGGTCACGGCCTGAATGGTCTGCTTCTCGGTGAAAGCGGCGTCCTTGCCAAGCTCAATCGAGAGCACCTCGGCACGATAGCCTTCGGGAAAGTCGGCAGGGGTCTCGATAGTGGCGAGATTGATTGTGCCGCCGTTATCGTTGGCCTGGATAAGATTGATGCCCTGCTGTGCGGCAGCCGCGGGTGTCAGAGGCACATTGTCGACCGTAAGTATGGGGAGCTGTGGATTAGTCTGGGGCAGACCGGTGGATTCCTCGATTTCATCACAGGCCACAAAGCCGAGCGCGAGTGCAGCTAATCCGAATAATGCTGAATATTTCATGTAATAGTGTTATTCATTGTTTATTTCAGTATGCGGGAGGCTTATCCGCGACTCCCGCATACTGAAAGTCGAATTTTTTACTTAGAGGATGTTTAATCGAAAGTGGCTGTGTAGGGGAGCTTGGAGAGGTCGAGCGTTACGGTCACTTCACCGCTCTCGCCTACCATATTGCCGCCACCAAACTCAAGAGCGTCGATGGCTCCGCCAAGGTTGAGATCCCATGAGTTGTTGAAGGCAAACTTAAACTCTTCACCGTTGAGGTCGGCGGTTATTGTCCAGTGGAGATAATCGGTCGACGTCATGGTCGAGGTGATATCCCATCCGTTGAATCCGCCGGGGATATTCACGGCCGAGATGTAGGTGAGAGTGTAAGTGAGGTCGTTGGTGTTGACCTGGGCATAGTAGAGACCTTCGCCCTGGGCGGGGAGTGCAAGGTTGCCCGCGCCGCCGTCATCAGAGAGCTCGCCCTCTACGCCGGTGCTGCCATAGTTGACACCATCCCAGTTGGGAGCGGAGGTAAACTTGAACTCACCGTTGATATAGACAAATCCGCGATACTTGCCCTCCTCGTAGCTTGCGAGCTGCTGCGAGTTGTCATGGCTCCAGCCGTTGGAGTTGCCGGGAGTGTAGAGCACGTCAAGCGCGGCGACATTAGAGGCAAAGTAGCCCTGCACCTGAGGGAATGTGATGGGCTCGGAGACGATACGGGTCGAAAGCTGGTCGGCCACCTGTGCTATTACGCGGACGTAGAGCGGGCGGGGACCTTCGTCGGTATACTGTGCCTCCTCGGTAATGCCGCGCATCTCGCAGATGGCTACTGCGATAGCGTTCTCGGGAATCTCCATCACCGCGCTGTAGGGGTTGTTGGTCGCGATGAGCACAGAGTAAGGTATGGCATCCTCGTCATCGGGAGCGGGAGCGGGAAGGCTCTCGCCGAAGTCGGGATAGATCGACACTTCGGCTGTGTAGGTCGGGGCAAGCGCGAGACCATAGTTGGGCTGCGAGCAGGTTATCTCCATCACTCCGTCGGGCGAGAGATCATAGAGCTGATTGACAAACGGAGGGGTGTTTACCTTAAATTCGGTCGGCTCCTGGAGCACAGGATCCTTGTCGGCCTCGCAAGAGGTGAGCCCGGCAACTGCCAATGCCATCAAGCCAAATATATGAAGTTTCATATTGAATCGGTGTAATTATTCAGAATAAATGATGATGAATTAATAGCCGGGGTTCTGGCCGAGGGTGGGCACATACTGTGCGGGGATACAGCATACGTTGCGATAAGACTGTGTAGCGGCTCCGGCCTCCACACCGCCTTTCCATGACCAGTTGTAGGCATTGCCGGCAAACTTGCCGAAGCGCACGAGGTCGCTGCGGCGGTGGCCCTCCCAGTAAAGCTCGCGGAGACGCTCGGTGAGGATGTCGTCGAGAGTGTAGGAGGTGACTGAGCCGAGACCGGCACGGTTGCGCACGTCGTTGAGGCGGGCGAGACCGTTGCAGTTGGAGGCTCCGTGCTTCTCACACTCGGCGAGCATCAGATAAGTGTCGGCGAGACGGAAGAGGGGGAAGTCGGTGGAGTTGAACACGGTCGATGTGGTTGACGAGCCGTCGGCGTTGTCATAGTTGTCCTCGGGAGTGTAGACAAACTTCACACACATGTATCCGTCACCGTCCTTGGTCCAGGAGTCAAGATTGTGGAGATTCTCATTGAACGAGCCCTCGTAGATGAGGCGACGCTTGTCGTTCTTGGCGAGAGCCTGTGACAGCTCGGGACGCACGCGGGGACCGCCCCAGCCGTCGACACCGCAGCCGTAAGGCTTGTCGACAGCCACCTCGGCATTGTATGCACCGCCCGAGATGTAGGTGGTGCCGCCATAGGTGTGGAGGGTGTTGGTGTCCTGAGGTATGCCCCAGAGGATTTCACCGTTGCCCACATACTTGTCATTGGTGGCGCAGAAGAGATATTTGTACTCGGGAGCGAGCTGATTGATGGTCTTGAGTATCTCGTTGCAGGCGTCGGCACACTGCTGCCACATGCCCTGGCCGGTGTAGACCTCGGCGTTGAGATACATCTTGGCGAGGAGCATATAGCCGGCCTCGCGCGAGATGCGGCCATATACCTGCTGCGAAGCGGGACGCAGACCCGGAACGGCAGCGAGAAGGTCGGCCACTACGGCGTCAAAGAGCTGCTTGCGGTCGTAGGTGGGAGGTGTTGCTCCGACTACGGAATTTTCGTCGGTCCAGGGACCGCGGCCGAAGATGTCTATCATATGATAGTATGAAAGGTCGCGGAGCACACGGGCCTCGCAGCGCAGTGTGTTGATTTCGTCCTCGGCTATCAGACCCGAAGCGTTGCCGATGGTGCGGAGAAACTCGTTGCAGAGAGCTATCTGATAGTTGAAACGCGAGAAGCACTCATAGAGCCAGTGGTTGTCGCTCGACCATGTGGAGAAGCCGAGTTCCTGGATGCCGGCGTCGTTCCAGTTGTAACCTACGATGGCTTCGTCAGACGGAAGTTCCTGTACGTTCCAGAGCTGACGGGTGTAGACACCCGCGCCACCGTCGTCGACAGCGATGCCGCCCTCGAGCACAAGACCTCCGTAGACTCGGGCCATGAGAGCATAATAATCTTCGGCAGTGGTCAACTCCAGCTTGGTGGTGGGGTTCTCGGGGCTGACGTCAAGGTCGTCAACACAGGAGGTAAAGCCCATCGAAAGCGCGATGCCACCTATTATTATATATTTTGAGAATTTCATGATTCTTGTAATTCAATATTGTTAGTGTTGATAACTGTGACAGATGTTAGAACGAAGCGACAACGCCAAGCGAGAATGTGGTGGGCTTGGGATATACACCGTTGTCGATGCCTGAGAATACCTCGGGGTCAAGACCTTTGTATTTGGTGATGACGAAAGGATTCTGTACGGCTCCGTAGAGACGCAGACGCAGGTGGTTGTTGAGGAGGTTCTGCCATGTGTAACCCAGAGTGATATTGTCGCAGCGGAGGAACGAAGCGTTCTGTACGAAATAATCGCTCATGATGGTGGTGATGTCGGATGTCTCGAAGAGGAAGGTGTCGGCCATGAGGTTGCTCAGGGGGAGAGCGGCGTTGGCACGCTTGCTTACATTGGCTGCCTGGTTGTTGTTATACATCCAGTTGCCGATATTGGCGCGGAGCACGAAACCAAAGTCCCAGTTCTTCCAGTTGAAAGTATTGTTCCATGTCATTGTCACCTTGGGGTCGCGGCTGTGATAGAGATATTTGTCGGCCTCGTTGATCTGGCCGTCGCCGTTGCGGTCAACGAAGACACCCTCGAGAGGATTGCCGTTCTTGTCATAGACCTGCTCGTAGACATAGAAGCTGTAGGCGGGATGTCCTACCTCATGTTTCTGGATGGTGCCGCCTGTACCGGCCGAGATGCCGCCGGTCTGGGTGTCGGCACCCTCGGCAAGACGTGTGATCTTGTTTTTGTTCCAGGCTACGTTGTAGGATGATGTCCATGTGAAATCCTTGGTAACGATGGGACGGGCGGTGAGTGTGAACTCGACACCGATATTCTCGAGGTCGCCGATATTCATGTTACCCTTGTTGGTAAGGTTGGAACCTGCGGGATAGTTGGCAAATGTGAGGAGGTCTTTGGTCTTGCGCTTGTAGAAGTCGATGCTGCCGAGGATGCGGTTGTTCATGAAACCGAAGTCAAGACCGGCGTTCCATGTGGCAGTCTCCTCCCACTTGATGTCTGAATTGTAGGCACCGGGGGTAATGGGGAGAACACCGTCGCCCTTGCCTGTGAGCGAGGGATATTTGCCGGCAAGGTCTTCCGACACGCTGTAGATGGGGAGATAGGGGAAGAGGTCATCGCCGAGATCCTGCTGGCCGGTGATACCGTAGCCGGCACGGAGCTTGAGATCGTTGAGATAGCCGCGAGCACCTTCCATAAAGTTTTCCTCAAGTATCTTCCATCCGAGAGCTACCGAGGGGAATGTGCCCCAACGGTGGTCTTTGGAGAAGCGGCTGGTGCCGTCGCGGCGCACGGTGGCTGTCACGAGATATTTGTCAAGGAACACAAAGTTGGCACGGCCGAAGAACGACACGAGCTGCAGGGGATCGATGTTGATGCTTGTCGGACGGGCCTGCATGCCGAGATAAATCTCGTTGGCGGGATCCATGACGCGGTTTACATAAGTATATTCACGACGTTTGTTGTGGAACTTCTGCCATGAGTAGCCGGCGGTCACATCGACGCTTGATTTGATTGACTCGAAATAGTGATTGTAGTTGAGATAGAAGTCAAGAAGCAGATTGACACGTGTCTGGAACTGATCGGTGCAAGATGTGCCGCCGTCCTTGATAGTCTCGATTTTACCGTCCTTGATTACTTCATAGCCACCGTTCCATGCATTGGGGGTGTTGGGATAGTTGCCGCCGCTCCATGTGCCGTGCTGATAGTCATAACCGAGGTTAAGATTGGCACGGAGGTCGGTGAGGAAAGGCATCTTGAGGTCGAGCTGGAGATTGCCTATCGACTGGTATGACTTGCCATAGGAGTTTACGGCAGCCATGTCGGCGATGGGGTTGAGAGGTGCGGTGGTCGAGTTGATTTTCGTACCCTCGGTGTCGGGACCGGCAAGCAGACCGCCGCCTACATATGAAGTCCAGTAGCCGAAGAGCGGACAGCCGTTCTCATAGTCACGCACGGGAAGTGTGGGGTTCATGCTTGCACATGAGCCGAGGTTGTTGTTGGCATATGAGTTTTTGACATATGCTCCGAGCACATTGGCATTGACCGAAAGAAGGTCGTTGAAGAATTTGGGCGAGAGATTGATGTTGGCCGATGTGCGCTCCATCGAGGTAAACTCGAGGATACCGTTATTGTTGGAGTAGCTGATGCCCACACGATAGGGAAGTATACCTGCCGTGCCGCCGATGCTGAGGCTGTAGTCAGAGGAGAATGTGGTGCGTGTGGCCGCTTTCTGCCAGTCGGTGTTGTAGTTGCCGAGAGCACCTGCCTGGTCTGACTCGGCTCCGTATTCACTGATGATGAAGTTGCGGAACTGGTCGGCCGACATCATGTTGAGCAGCTTGCGGGGGGTGTTGATATAGGCGTTGGCTGTGAATGTCACCTGCGGAGCACCCTTGGCACCCTTCTTGGTGGTAATGATAATCACACCGTTTGACGCACGGCTACCGTAGATGGCTGTGGCCGAAGCATCCTTGAGAATTGTCATCGACTCGACGCTTTCGGGCGAGATGAGCGACAGGGGGTTGGACGAACCTACCACACCCTTGGTGTCCATAGGCACACCGTCAATCACGATAAGGGGGTCGTTGGACGCTGCAAGCGACGCACCGCCGCGTATCTGTATGTTACCGCCCTCGGAGGGATTACCGGAAGTGGTCACTACCACACCGGGCGAGGCTCCGACGAGGAGGTCCTGAGCCGAAGTGGCAAGACCGGCCTCGATTTCAGAGGGCTTTACGGTAGCCACCGAACCGGTGGCATCGCTTTTCTTTACTGTACCGTAGCCGATGGCCACTACTTCGTCAAGCATGAGCGAATTTTCCTTCATGCTTACGTTGAGTGTGGTCTGGCCGTTGACGGGTATCTCCTGTGTGTCATAACCCACATAGGAGAATACAAGGATACCGTCGGAGGGGACCGAGATGGTGTATTCACCGTCGATGTTTGTAGCCGTGCCGAGCGTTTCGCCCTTCACAAGCACACTTGCTCCGATGAGGGGTTCGCCCTCAGGGTCGATCACAGTACCACTGACCGTGATTTTCTGCGCTAAAGCCGGGAAAGAAAAGCACAGCGTAAGGAGGGCTGCAAGCCAGACTTTCCGGGTCATTTGATGACAAATGTTCTTCATGCAAGAGGTTTTTAGAACGTTGTAAATATGTTATTGTAATCTCTATATTATCAATGTGTGACGTCTAACGGCATCTGTGCTTTACGGTGCGCACCGTAAAGCACACGCCTATAGGCGTGCGTGGTAAGGACGCGTCAAAAAAAGATGAATGTAATTACGTTTTTCACGTCCCGGCCGACTGTGCGCGACAAGCGGTCATCTCGGTTGTCACACCTTGGCTGGAAAGGTCGGGGAAATTATTTTTCAATGGCTGCGAAAAGAGTCGGAGTCAAGACCTCCGACAAGTAGTAAAATACGGCTTGTCTTTTTTTACGTGGGGAAAAAATCTCTACATTATCTTTTTTTATTGTCTTTATCATTATTCCCCAATCACCCTCTGATGGCTTTTGAAGAATCTTGCGACAAATATAAAACAACTTTTCGATATATTCAAACTTTTTCACAAAAAGTTTTCAACATTTTATCAACATAATCTAACAAAAGTTGTCCTGTGCAAAAAAGTTTCAGTACATACCTGACGCACCGCCCCTTTACACCTTATTATATATAGTGATTATATATAGCAAGGGGATGATATATTATTGAAAGCGATATGTGATTGTGCCGGTCTGTATGGCTGGAGCGTCATTGTCGACCGAGAAACGCGAGGCTCGCGCGGCATTGACACAATTCTGACGCGTCGAGGCATTTGCCGCAGCCGCCCCTGTGCCTGACTGATAGGAGGCTTCGGTGACCTGTCC
Organism: Duncaniella muricolitica; assembly: GCF_910574735.1. Taxonomy (NCBI): domain Bacteria; kingdom Pseudomonadati; phylum Bacteroidota; class Bacteroidia; order Bacteroidales; family Muribaculaceae; genus Duncaniella; species Duncaniella muricolitica. The sequence goes on from NZ_CAJTCF010000005.1 coordinate 54,059, forward strand.
CTGGCGGTTGACACTGACCTTTACGGTGATAGTGCCGAGCGGGCCGGGCTGCGGTTTGCTCCACGAGTCCATTGTGCGCCCTTTGAGATTGAAGCCTGGTGTGCCGCTCAACGCGCCGGTCGACGAGTTGCCGTTGGTGCTTCCGGCCTTGCCCTGACCGGTCGAACCTGTGCCCGACTTGCCAAACTGCACTTTGTTGGCTATCTGCTGACGTGTCTCGGCTTCACGCTTCGCGCGCTCGGCCGCTTCGATTTCAGCTTTTGTCGGACCGGTCGGCTCCTTGGGTGTCTCCTTGATGACCTTGGCGGGCGATGGCCGCTCGGATGTCACCACCGGAGCCGGTGTCGGGGCCGGTGTGCCGGTATTCTCCACCGAGGGAGCCTGAGGCGCGGGGGGAGTAGGCTCGTGGACCTCGGCCGGAGCCGGCTCCTGAGATGACTCGGCAAGCTCGGGCGAGTCGCCGGTCATTACAAATTCGCCTCCAAAGAGCACTTCGGATGAGTCGACAGGAGGCCACTTGCGCTCTGCCTGCTCGGAGGGTGAATAGCGCAGATAGAGCGAGGCAAGAATCACCACCACTATTACATGAAACAGCAGTGTGGCCAGCATGGCAACTATTTTATTTCGACGCGATGGAGACATTTAGAGGTTGTTTAAAAACATATATGAACTCCGGCTCAAGGCTTGGCCGTGGCGGGAGCAGGTTTGGTGGCAAGCACCATCTTGAGGTTGTTCTGAGCTCCGAGGTCAAGCACCTTCACGAGCGTGCCGTAAGTCACCTCTTCATCGGCATAGACCGCAATGAAATCGTCGGCCGAGGGGTCGGCCTTAAGACGTGCCTCCTGAAGCGCGGCGGCGAGCGATTCGATCTCTACGTTCACCGGTTCCTCTCCGGCAAGCGACACGTAGAGTCGCGACTCCCGGTCGATAAACACCCGCGTGGAGGGCTTGAGCGCGGTCTGGTGGGAGCTCTCGGGGAGGTTGACTTCGAGCGCGGTCGGAAACACAAATGTCGAAGTGACCATAAAGAAGATGAGAAGCAGAAATATGACATCGGTCATGGATGCCATGGAAAACACTTCCATCATGCGGTGTTGTCGCTTGAGTGCCATAACTTTATGCAGGCTCGTTGAGAAGGTCCATAAACTCCATGGTCTTGGCCTCGAGGTTGTTCATCACCTTATTGATACGTGCCACGAGATAGTTGTAGGCAAAGAGGGCGATAATGCCGACGATAAGACCGGCCACTGTGGTCACCAGAGCGGCATAGATGCCGTCGGCAAGCACTGCGATGTTGGCACTCGTCCCGGCCGATGCAAGATTGTAGAAAGCGTCGACCATACCTATCACTGTGCCGAGAAAACCTATCATCGGACCGCCGGCTGCTGTGGTGGCAAGCCAGGAGAGACCCTTCTCGAGATTGGCGATCTCGATGTTGCCGGTGTTTTCGATGGCTACGAGCACATCGTTCATCGGACGGCCTATGCGCGAGATGCCTTTGAGGATGAGTCGCGAATAGGGGGTGTCGGTGCGGTGACAGAGATTGCGCGCGCTCTCGATTTCGCCGTCATGTATGTAATCGCGGATGCGCTGCATGAACGAGGAGTCTTCTTTGCGTGCGCGGCTTATGGCGATGCAACGCTCTACAAATATATATATGCTTATAATGGACAGGATGGCGAGAGGTATCATGATGAAACCGCCACGCATGGTAAGATCCCACACCGAAAGCTCCTGCACCATCTGCGCGGCCTGTTCCTGCATTACGGGAGTGAGGCTATCGGCCGTGGCCGACAGTGTGTCGACAAATTGCTGTTGAAACATGTTGAGGCTGTATATGAGTATGTATTATTATCTATTGAATCAGGAACGGAGACACTGCAGATAACGGTGTATCGTCTCCTCGAGGCCGAGATAGAGCGCGTCGCAGATGAGGGCATGGCCTATCGACACTTCGCTCAGGCGGGGAATGTGCGAGTGAAACCACTCAAGATTGACAAGGCTAAGGTCGTGGCCGGCATTCACTCCGAGACCACACTTGAAGGCTGCGTCGGCGGCCTCGACAAAGGGGGCCACGGCTCGTTCGGGGTCGGTGGGATAAAGGTCGGCATAAGGCTTGGTGTAAAGCTCTATGCGGTCGGCCCCGGTCTTGGCGGCAAGACGTATGTTGTCAATGTCGGTGCCGACAAATATCGACGAACGTATGCCGGCCTCGCGCAGACGCTCCACTACCGAGGTGAGAAACTCCATGTTGGAGGCTACGTCCCATCCGGCACTCGAAGTGAGTGCGTCGGGCGCGTCGGGCACGAGTGTCACCTGGGTGGGTCGCACCTGGAGCACAAGCTCCATAAACTCGGGCGCGGGATAACCCTCGATGTTAAACTCGGTGCGTACCAGCGGACGCAGTTTGTAGACGTCATCGCGCCTGATGTGACGCTGGTCGGGACGGGGATGCACGGTAATACCCTGCGCGCCAAAGGTCTCACAGTCGGCGGCCACTTTGAGCAGATCGGGCACATTCTCACCGCGCGCGTTGCGCAGGGTGGCTATTTTGTTGATATTAACGCTTAGATTTGTCATCATTTAAATCTTTTTGTCCCGCGGGCGGTTGAATATATATAAGAATATTAGTAACTTTGTACCACGTCCCGACAGGATTGCGGATGCAAATTTACTCAGAAAAAACTGAAAACCGAAAATTTTGACCTCAAAAGACATCATATCACCCAACGAATTTCTCCCGGTGCTGTCGGCAGAGCCGTCAATCGACCGCATCTACCCGCCGAGACAGGAGGCAAGCAGGCTGCTTGTGAGCTGTCTGCCCTCCGACTACAGCGCGTCGCGCATAGCCCGCGCCGTGGAGGATGCCGACGCCCACCTGCTCAACCTCAACGTCACCACCGACGGCGAGCGGCTTGACAACCGTGTGGTGACCGAGCTCAGGGTGAGCCACCGCAGTCCGCTGGCCGTGGCAAGGTCGCTCGAAAGATATGGCTATGAGGTGGTGGATGTCGAGCATGATGCCCTGGCCGACGACCCGCTCGCTGCCGACCGTCTCAACGAGCTGATGTATTACATTGATTTATAAACCTCTCACTATAAAAGCATCGACAGGATGAAAATAGCAGTGTTCGGCAAACGGCGTCAGAGCGTCGACGATGTGCCCCGCATCGCATCGCTCATCAGACTTCTCTCTGACAACGGCATATTCGTGGCCGTGCAACGACACTTCTACGAAGCCATGACACGCGACCTCGGCACTCCGCTCGATGCCGACGATGTGTTTGACGCCGACGAGTTTACGGCCGACGTGGCCATAAGCATCGGGGGCGACGGGACTTTTCTGCGCACAGCCCGATGGGTCGGGTCCAAGGAGATACCCATCATCGGGTTCAATACGGGACACCTCGGATTTCTGGCCGAAGAGTCGCTCGAGGATGCTCCGGCGATTGTGGAGAATCTTCTTTCGGGCAAATTTTTCATAGAGCCGCGCTCGCTGCTCCAGGTCAAGGCCTCGGGCGAACACTTGCGCCAGTCCATCACAGGGTGGGCCTATGCTCTCAACGAGGTGGCTATCCTGCGCCACGACTCAGCCTCAATGATTACGATACATACGTTTCTCGACGACATCGAGATTGCATCCTATCAGGGCGACGGACTCATCATTTCAACCCCTACCGGGTCGACTGCCTACAATCTGTCGGTAGGAGGCCCAATCATACAGCCTACCGCTCCCTGCTGGGCTCTCTCGCCCATAGCACCCCACGCCCTGACCATGCGCCCGCTCGTGGTGAGCGACAACCATGTGATCACAACCCGTGTCGAGGCCAGGGCCGACACCTATCGCGTCAATCTCGACGGACGGCAACTGGTGCTCCCCGTCAGCGTCAATCTCCACATATCCCGTGCGCCGTTTGTGATAAAAGTCATACATCGCGACGGACACACATTTGTCGACACCCTCAGCTCCAAACTCCTCTGGGGCATGTCGAGACGTTAGAGTATAATCAGACACTCCGAAATAATCAAAAAAAGTATCAGAAGAGACAAAAGTTTTTACCTGAATTTGTAAAAACTTTTGTCTCTTCTGATACTTTTATAATATCCTGCGTCTATCTATGCAGACGACGGGGATTACACGTTCTCGGGACGGAGGGTGCGGACTACAGCACCTGTGCGCCACATTTCGCTCTCGCGGAGTGCCTTGAGTTCCTCCTCGAGCTTCTCGCGATAGTCGGGCTGGGTATTGGAGTCGATGCTGCGCTGAGCCTCACGGCCGGTCTTCACGCTCTCATAGAGGTCGCGTACGACGGGCTTGATGGCATCGTGGAACGGGCCCATCCAGTCGAGCGCGCCACGCTGGGCTGTTGTCGAGCAGTTGGCATACATCCAGTCCATGCCTTTGGCTGCAAAGAGGGGCATGAGCGACTGGGTGAGCTCCTCGACGGTCTCGTTGAAGGCCTCGGAGGGAGTGTGGCCGTTCTCGCGGAGCACTTCATACTGCGCAAGGAGAAGACCCTGGATAGCACCCATGAGCGAACCACGCTCGCCGGTGAGGTCGCTGACAGCCTCACGCTGGAATGTGGTCTCGAACAGGTAGCCCGAGCCGATGCCGATGCCGAGAGCAAGAGTGCGGTCAAGCGCGCGGCCGGTGGCGTCCTGATATACTGCAAACGATGAGTTGGTGCCTTTGCCCTCCTTGAAGAGCACGCGGAGCATTGTGCCCGAACCCTTGGGAGCAACCATGATTACGTCTACGTCGGCAGGAGGCACTACGCCTGTGCGGTCGCTCCAGTTGATGGCAAAACCGTGGCTGAAATAGAGTGCCTTGCCGGGGGTGAGGTGCTTCTTGATGGTGGGCCACTGAGAGATGACTGCGGCGTCGCTGAGCAGACACATGATGATGGTGCCGCGCTCACAGGCTTCCTCGATTGAGAAAAGTGTCTCGCCGGGCTTCCAGCCGTCAGCCACAGCCTTGTCATAAGTCTTGCCTTCGCGCTGACCTACTATTACATTAAATCCGTTGTCACGCAGGTCGAGGCCCTGGCCGGGACCCTGAACACCGTAACCGATCACTGCTATTGTCTCGTCTTTGAGAGTCTCGAGAGCCTTGCTCAACGGATACTCTTCACGTGTGATGACGGTTTCTTCTACTCCGCCAAAGTTAAGTTTTGCCATAATTGTAATTATTATGAGTTTTTCAATTATATGATTATCGTTTTGTGAAATATATGCGGGCGAGGGCACAGCTTGTATCCCCTACCCTGATTTCGGTGTCATAGACATCGTCGGAAGCATCTCCGCGAGGCATCATAAGGGTCACCGACTCCTCGGCATATCTCGCCTCATGCTTGAAAGCGATCTCAAACCGCGACACACGACTCTCGGCATATTTGTCAAGCGGCCACAGGTCGGTGATAAGGTCGATATAGCGTCGGGTGGTGACGTGGCGGTTGACGTCAATGTCGCTCACCTTAAATATATATGTATATCCCGAGGCTTCAGCTCCCACAGGCAGAAGTTTACCCCCTTTGTCACCTCCAAACTCGCGCTCGGTTACAATGTCGACCAGTGCCTGATGGCGCGACAGGTCGGTAGGACGGCGCGAATCCATGTCGATAGCCATCCAGGTGGTGTGGGCCCATGCGAGAGTCTCGTCTGTAGCGGCATCCTTCAGTTCAAAAAGACGCTCGGAATATATGCGGTTGACGCTCGACACCCATGTAATGAGACGGTATGCGCGGTTGACACCCGGCATGCTCTTTATGTCGACACTCAGGCGCGACAACACCCACGATGTGTTGGTCTCCATCATGTGGGCGTAACCAAACCCGAGACTGTTGGCATGGCCGGTGGCTGTGTCGATGATGAGTGTGACCAGACGCGACAGGGGCATCTCTTCCTGGGCATTGACCTCGGCAGCCGTGAGATAAAATTCGTTTACGTATTCTGTCATGAGTGACTTCTGTTGCGGTTACACACCCTCGATATTGCGGCGGCGTGCCTCCTGCTCCTCAAGAAAGCGGGTGAAGTGCTCGGTAGGCGACTTGGTGACACTGATGCGGCCCGAGCGTATGAACTGCTGTATGCCATACTGTGTTAGCAGGTCGTAGAGAGCCTGTGTCTCGGTCTCGTGGCCGGTCTTCTCGATGACAGTATAGTCACGCGTAATCTCGAGGATACGGGCGTTGTGCACACGTATGATGCGCTCGAGATTAGGCTCGTCGAGCAGACGCACCGTGGGCACTTTGTAGAGTGCGACCTCCTGATACACGATCTCATCGTCGGTATAGAGAAAGGCCTTGAGCACATCGACACATTTTTCGATCTGCTTTACCACCTTCTCAAGCACCTCGCGCTCTCCGGCCACAAGAAAATTCATCTTGTGGACTCCGGCTTCGGCACTCGGACTCGATGACACACTCTCGAGATTGATGCCTCGGCGAGTGAAGATGATGGAGATGCGGTTGAGCAATCCCACCTGGTTTTCGGTAAATACCGCGATGGTGAACATTTTCTTTTCCATATCTCCTGTCCTTTATTTCTGATATTTTTTGTTACGGTTGATGAGTATCTCGTCAACAGCCGATCCGGGAGTAACCATAGGAAACACCATGTCCTCAGTCTCGATATTGACATTTAGCATATAGGCCGTGTCAGCCTTTATCATCCTCTCGATAGCGGCGTCAAGCTGCGACATCTCCGACACATCCTCGGCCGGGATGCCGTAGGCACGGCTCACCATGGCGAAGTCGGGGTTGAGAAGCGGTGTGCCCATGAATCGGTCGTTGTAGAACATCGACTGCCACTGGCGCACATTGCCAAGAAAATTATTATTGAGAATAATCATCTTGACAGGTATGCGATAATCCATGATGGTGCCGAGTTCCTGCATGGTCATCTGAAAACCGCCGTCACCCATAAAGGCAAACACCTGTCGGCCGGGAGCTCCGAGTTTGGCCCCTATGGCCGCCGGCAGACAGAATCCCATGGTGCCGAGTCCGCCCGAAGTAATCACACTCTTGGGGAGGGTGTATTTGAAGTAACGCGCGGCCATCATCTGGTTCTGTCCCACATCGGTGACAAGTATGCCGTCATTGCCGCTCATCTCCGACACCTTGCGTATCACCTGGCCCATGCGCATGGCTCCGTCGCGGGTGTCGATGGGATGAAGCTCGCGCTGCATCACCTCGATTTCCTCGACCTGCCGCGGTGCGTCAAACGATGCGAGCCACTCGGCATGCGATGCCTTGTTGATATTGGGGAGCAGTGCCTCGAGTGCCTTGCGGGCATCGGCATGTATGTGTACGTCAGTGGGAATAATCTTGTTAAACTCGGCCGCGTCTATGTCGACATGTATTATCTTGGCCTGGCGGGCATAAGAGTCTATGCGGCCTGTCACACGGTCGTCAAAACGGAGTCCGACGGCGAGTATCACATCGGCCTCGTTGGTCTTGATATTTGGAGCGATATTGCCGTGCATCCCCACCATGCCCTTGTTGAGAGGATGGTCCGACGGGAATGACGACAGTCCGAGCAGCGTGGTCGCCACAGGGATATCTGCCTTCTCGGCAAGAGCCTTCAGAGCCTCTTCGGCCTCGGAAATAAGCACTCCGTGACCTGCAAGAAGCAGCGGTCGCTTGGCTTGATTGAGCAGCGAGGCCGCTTCGGCTATAGCCGAGGGCTGCAGCTCGGGATCGGGATCATAGCTGCGTATAAAGTTTATGGGCTTATAGTCCCATTCGGTCATGCCGAGCTGGGCATCCCTGGTGAAGTCGAGCACCACAGGACCGGGACGGCCTGTAGAGGCGAGATAGAAGGCGCGAGCCACCGCCCAAGGTATCTCATCGGCCGTGCGTATCTGATAGGACCACTTGGTGATGGGCTGCGTGATGCCGAGCACATCGGTCTCCTGAAACGCTTCGGTGCCAAGCGATGACACTGCCACCTGACCGGTAATGACAACGAGCGGAGTCGAGTCGGACATCGCGTCGGCGATACCCGTAATGACATTGGTGGCCGCCGGGCCTGATGTCACTGTTACCACTCCGGCCTTGCCGCAGGCGCGGGCATAGCCCTGGGCCGCGTGCACGGCACCCTGCTCATGACGCACCAGGATGTGGCGGAGCTTGTCCTGATAGTCATAGAGAGTATCGTAAAATATCATTATCTGACCTCCGGGATAACCGAATATAGTGTCGACTCCCTCGGCCAGAAGCGCGCGGCACATGGCCTCGGCTCCTTTTATCTTTTCACTCATGTAAATAACTTACCTATTGGATATTTTTATACTTTTGATTACAGCATGCGCACACCGCCTTTGTCGGCCGAAGTGACCATAGCGGCATAGGCGCGAAGTGCCTGGCTCACATGGCGGTCGCGGTCGCGGGCCGTAAACGCTTCACGTCCGAGCGACTCCTCTTCAGCCCGACGCGAGGCAAGCTCACTGTCGGTGAGACGCACATTGATGGAGCGGGCAGGGATATCGATTTCGATAATATCACCATCACGCACCAGTCCGATATTGCCGCCGGCTGCTGCTTCGGGCGATATATGGCCGATGGACAGTCCCGAGGTTCCGCCCGAGAATCGTCCGTCGGTTATGAGCGCGCACTCCTTGCCGAGATGTTTGCTCTTTATATAAGAGGTGGGATAGAGCATCTCCTGCATGCCGGGACCACCCTTGGGGCCCTCATATGTGATGACCACGACATCTCCGCTCTTTACCTCATCGCGGAGTATGCCCTCGACTGCCGCTTCCTGCGAAGTAAACACTTTGGCCGGACCACTGAAACGGAATATGCTCTCGTCGACACCTGCGGTCTTGACTACACAACCGTCCTGCGCGATATTGCCTTTGAGCACAGCCAGACCGCCATCCTTGACATAAGCATGCTCCATATCGCGTATGCATCCCGACTCACGGTCGGTGTCAAGTTCGGAATAATAGCTCATCTGACAGCCCAGCTCGGTAGTACGCCTCATGCCGGGCGCGCTCTTCCACAACTCGTCGGCCTCGAGGCACACCTCTCGGCCCGGCTTGACAGCCCATTTGTCCAGAGCTTCACCGAGAGTCATACGGTCGACACGCTTCACATCGGTCTCGACAAGTCCGGCTTCGGCAAGTATATTCATTATGGAAAGAATGCCTCCGGCTCGGTTCACATCCTGTATATGGTAATGCGAATTGGGAGCCACCTTGCAGAGCACGGGGGTCTTACGCGAAAGACGGTCTATATCGGCCATCGTGAAATCGGCTCCGGCCTCATGGGCCACGGCCAGCAGATGAAGCACCGTGTTGGTCGAACCGCCCATGGCAATGTCGAGCGTCATAGCATTAAGCATGGCCTGACGTGTAGCTATGCTGCGGGGCAGCACACTCTCGTCACCGTCGCGGTAATAGGCATAGGCATTGTCAACAATCTGACGGGCGGCTTTCTTGAAAAGCTCGCGACGGTTGGCATGGGTAGCCACCACCGTACCGTTGCCCGGAAGAGCCATACCGATGGCCTCGTTGAGCGAGTTCATCGAATTGGCGGTAAACATACCCGAGCAAGAGCCACACGTGGGACATCCCTTCTGCTCGAGCAGAGTCACACGATGATCCGACACCGAGTCATCGGCCGCCTCTATCATTATATCTATCAGGTCAACATCCTTGCCCTCGACATTGCCGGCCTCCATAGGACCGCCCGACACAAATATGGCGGGAATATTGAGACGCATGGCTGCCATGAGCATGCCGGGGGTCACCTTGTCACAGTTGGAGATGCACACCATGGCGTCGGCCTTGTGAGCGTTGACCATATACTCGATAGAGTCGGCAATCATGTCGCGCGACGGAAGCGAATAAAGCATACCGTCATGCCCCATGGCAATACCGTCGTCAATAGCTATCGTATTGAACTCGGCCGCAAAGCAACCCTGCTTTTCAATCTCCGCCTTGACCACCTGGCCAATCTCATGAAGATGTGTATGACCGGGCACAAACTGTGTGAATGAATTTACGACGGCAATGATGGGCTTACCAAACTGCTCATCTTTCATGCCGTTGGCACGCCACAGCGCACGGGCTCCCGCCATACGGCGGCCCTCGGTACTTGCTGCGCTTCTCAACGGAATTTTCATATCGTGTATATGTTTATTTTTTGCAATTATAATGAAGCAATAGCCTCACAAATTTTAATAATTTAGGCGCAAAAATATGAAAACATGTTGTAAAACACAAATTTTCAACGATATTTATTACCATAATCTTCACCCTACTCCAAAAAATTATCAAAAATTACACACGGTTTATATCAAATGTGCAAATATTCGGCCATTCTAAATTAAAAAATCACATTTCAGACCATTTAGCTCCTCATCGCTGAATCCACACACCTCACCCCCGATTTATCACTTTTTTATCAACAAAAAAACAAAAAATCGTTCAAAAGTTTGCACATATAAATAAAACTGTTTAACTTTGCACAACGAAAAACGAAAAGAGCAAAGCACCTCGTGCTCCAATCTCGACGTTTGGTCCTATAGCTCAGTTGGTTAGAGCAACAGACTCATAATCTGTGGGTCCTAGGTTCAAGCCCTAGTGGGACCACTTATTCAAATGTTAAATTAAGGCAAAACGCTGATTATCAACATAATCGGCGTTTTGCTTTTTATATGCCCTATGCACGCCGATGAAGAACGATGAGGAATGAAGGTTCCCCGTTGGAGCCAAAGGCTTGTGAGAGCCTGCCGGATGGGGGTGCATGGCTGAACTTTATACTCATTTCATTATTCTTCAAAGATTTGCATAGCAAGAGTCGGAAGCGTCTTTATTATCTTCGCGTAGAAATTTCAGTATGGTCTGAAAGAAATATGAGGCCTTGCGGAGGAAAAAAATGTCTTTGGCGGAATTTCAGCAAAAATCATTTTGGTGCCAAATCGGTGCCAAAAACAGTGCCAGAAATTTTTGGCACCAATTCCTCTAAAAACCGTGGCACTAAAACGCATATAACACACTGATATATCAGTTGTTGCAGCGACAAAAAATCACCTCCGAAAAGGCTTCATTTCTTGACGATTTAACCCCTCTTTACTCATAGAAGAAATGAAGAAAGACCGATTGACGGTGCTGTTCTATCGAAGAAGCACCGTGACAAAAACAGGAGAATGTGCGATTCGCATGAGAATTTCTGTGAACGGCACAAGAATTGATTCCAATACTGGGAAGTATATCGACCCTGCTCTCTGGAATCAGTCAAAGGAACGCGCCAAAGGCACGTCCAAGAATGCAATAGATGTGAACGACTATATTGACGAGACAAACATCAAGCTGTTCAAGCTGTTTCAGGAAATGCAGTCGGAAGGAGTTGTCGCAACCGCTCAGGAACTTCACAACCGATTTTTCAATATCGGTGTCCATAAGGTTGTGGAACGTATGATAATAACGACATTTCAGGAACATAATCAGGAATGTCGTGCGTTGATGGGGCGCGATTTCGAGCTTGGCACCATCAAGAAATACGAGACCATTACCCGACTGCTACAGCGTTACATCAAGAAGAAATATGAAGTCGATGACCTGCCCCTGACAAGTCTTGACCGCGATTTCGTACATGGGTTTGAGATGTATCTCAAAATAGACCGCAACCAGCAGCAGAACACAGTGGCCAGATATATGAAAGGTCTGAAGAAAATCACTAACCGGGCTCTTGCAAACGATTGGATTACCAAAGATCCGTTTGCCGGAATAAAGGTCAGAACAGTACAGACAAATCCCACATTCCTCACCCTCGATGAACTCCATATAATATATAGGAGACACTTTGACGGTGTACTTGATGTGGTCAGAGATATGTTTGTAATGGCCGCTTTCACCGGGCTGGCGTTTATCGACATCTCCAATCTGAAAAGAGAACACGTTGTCGAGGACAACGACGGCAACATGTGGATTCGCAAGCCACGTCAGAAAACGGATATTGTCCAGAACATACCGTTGCTTGACATCCCCAAAGCAATACTCAAAAAATATGAGGACAACCAGAAGGCGGCTGAAAAAGGAACACTTCTGCCAGTACCCTGCAATCAGGTAATGAACCGCTACCTGAAAGAGATAGGAAACATCTGCGAGATAGACAAGGTGCTGACCACTCACGTTGCCCGCCACACCTATGCGACAGTATGCCTGTCACAGGGAGTACGTATCGAGAATGTCTCGAAGATGCTCGGACACACAAGCATCAAGATGACCCAGCACTACGCCCGGGTACTCGATTCCTCAATCATGGAGGATATGCAGAATATCCGTGAGGTTATGGCCGGAGACCTCTTCTCCAAAAAGAAACGGGAACGGAAGATAAAACAGTAACCACCAAACGACAACAGAGGCAAGAGTCCGGTTAAGGATTCTTGCCTCTGTCATATTCAAGGATTGTAAATTACATTACGATAATTGCTCATCAAGAGATTATCTACATCTTTTTCAGAATAGAGGTACTTGCCGCCTATTTCATAGTAAGGCAATATACCACTATTCCGGTAATCGTGAAGAGTGCGTCTGCTTACTCTGAGCCGTTGCGCCAGCTCCGCGTCCGTGAGAAAAGCATCGTTATTAAGAATCGGACGACAGTTCTCGCAGATATGATTCAGAGCGTCTTTAAGTTCCTTGCAACGGCTGAAAAACATTCTCACCCTTTCATTACGTTTGGTAAATACAATATCAATCATAATTTAGCCTTCTGCATGATTATATATTTCGCAATATCGTTTGCGAGATACATCACCCTGCCATCGATCTGTATGAAAGGAATCTTTCCAGCCGCCTTGAGATTATTTAGATGACGTGTGCTCATTCGTAATATTGCAGCGGCTTCATTGGTTGTAATGAGTTCATCCGGTTTCTTTGAGACGAGGAGTCTTGAAATTGTCCTGACTAAAGAATGAAGATATTCCACCTGCTCGAACATTGATTCCAGAATATCCTCATCAATCTCTACTGTTCTCATCCGTATATCTTGGCGGCTTTGGCGGAGAATGTCACGCCGAAACGGTTGTCGATTACCAACGATTCGCAGAACTTGCGGCCTTTGCGGTCGATGAAGCCGTAGATGGGCGATGTGTATTTGTATCGTACAAGCTGCTCGATGTCCTTGTCGGTCAGGTCGTAGCCGTGGAAGTGGCGCGGGATTGAGAATCCGCAACATTCACAGGCTATTGTAGCCGGGAACACGGTCAGCCCGTGGTTGCCGCATTTCGGGCAGGTGTAGCCCGAAACCTTGCTGGCAAAGGATTTCTTGTCGGTGATGAGCGAGAGAATAAGGGGATGAAGCCAGTTCTCATAATCCCTCATTACAGGCTTTGTGGGTTTGCGGTTCTCCGCGAGCGCGTCAGCCTCGTCTATCTGGGTGATGTACTTGCCGATGTCGGCGAGTTCGAGGTGGCCGGCGTGCGAAAGAAGCACACGCGCCTTCTCCGTCGGTTCAATGTCGCCAAGCAGATATTTTACGAATCCGTTGTCGATGAGACGCTGGAGGCAGGCTCCGCAGTCGCGGTAGCTGCTCACGGGAAGAAGCGAGGGTGTATCACCACCTGTGTTGACCAGTTCATTGAGGTCGTGCAGAAATGTTGCGGCGGTCAGGGTTTCGGGTGAGTGCTCCGAGAACGAGTAGATGCTCACACCTGAGATTGTAAATTCTATATTACCCGTTACACATTCCGCATCATCGGGCAGTTCGGCTGTGCCAAAAAGACCGACACCTTCGATATTTGCCGCGATTCCCACCTCTATACATCTTGCTGAGTCAAAAGCCATTTCTGTACGGATGTTGATGAGTTCATACACACGCTGCTCGTCGTCGCTGAGAAAAAGAGGTGTACGCTCGGTGGTGATGATTCCGTGGCAATAAGGTATCTGCTCTTCGGGGCAGAACGGAAACGCCTTTGCCTCCGGGAAGCGACGTTCAATGTGACGTTTCAGATGATGAGGCAGCGAGGAGACCGAGGTGCGGGGTGAAGATATAAGCCCTTTCTCGAAAAGAAGGTCTGCGGCCGCCATTGTTCGGGCGGGCAGGAATCCCAGTTCCTCGATAGCCACCTCCTGAAGGGTAACCATGTTGAGCAACTCGTGTCGCCACTCCACCTTCGGGTTGACCTCCACGACCTCAGCCATGACAGTTTTGCCATTAAGTTTCATGAACTTGTCATACAAGCTCTGAGCCTCTGATTTCTTTGTCCAGAGTTCAGCCGGTGCCAACTGGACAGATTTCCCATTCCAATTTCCGGTGATGCCGACGCCATAGCGGGTCTTCTTTGGGAGCTTGACTTTCATGTTGTCGTAGCTGTTGCAAAGGAGCCAGAGCGCGGCGATGTCCATACGCTCCATCGGGAACGACTGCTTGCCATACATCTGGGCGAAAGCCTGTTCCACATTGGCACGGAACAGAAAGTTCATTCCGTGGTGAACGAAACCGGAGCGGGCTATACGTGTGATGTTGCGGCCTGACTCGCGGTTACGGTAGGCATAGGTTATCGCCCGGTTGCTCAGTGTGGTCAGCCACATACGGCTGATACGGCGTCCGGCTTTTGCTGCCTGACATAGAATAGCGAATAGAGCCTGAGCCTCACTTCCGTTGTTTGAGGCGAAGATGACCTCTGCGGCCTGCTCGACAAGAGCCTGAAGCCTGACGACCGTGCTTTTGTCCTCGTCGCTGACCTTGAATTTACCTCCCACATTGTCAGCACGGATACCGTACAGGTATCTCTTGGGGATAAAAGGGAGCGTCTTGATGAAGTCGCTGCCGCCGGCGTAATACTGAAACGGAGCCGGCTCGACGAGACTGGACTCGACGGAGGTGATGACGATGCTGCCGGTGTCGTTGGTGTAGTCGCCGTTTTCGGTACGGTCTGTGCAGTTGAGGGCACGGGATACAGCGAAGGCGATTTGAGCGGAGTGTGCGATTACGAGATTCATAATATTATTTATTTTATTGATTATTACTAATTTGAATTATTAAAAGAGATTTCGGAAAGACATGGGGAGAGTCTGCCTCCCCATGTCGGTGAAGAGGACAGCCATTAGAGAATGGCAGGTATTATGTCAGTCGGGGATTATAATTTCGGTCCCTTCAGTCTGAGCTGCTGCTCTTGCTGCTGTTCGTTCTTGGGAGCCGTCTGACCCTTCTGGAGCGGGTCTGTGATGTTTTTCGTAGCCTCGTTGGTCTTCCCTTGATTGTTCACGGCATACTGGGTCTTGCTCTCCTCGGCCACACCGACAACATTCTTGTTGTCGGCATAGTGATATTCAGTGACCGGACGCTGTTTCTCCTTGTTGAACTGTAGAAATACCGTGCAGGGCTGACCCTGCTTGTCAGTGACATTTACCATCTCGATCTTTTTACCAGCCATATAGTCGGCAATCTGCTGTTCTGTGAAATGTGTAGAACCCCACTTGGTAATACGTTTGGGGTTGCCATCAGAATCAACCCATGTATTACGTTGTTGTGTCTCTCCGGACTGCTCCTGTTTGAGCGACTGCGTGCGGACGAACTCGACATCACACTTGTCGGCATTATACTGGAGGTCGCTGGTAAACTTGCGTCCGTTGTTCAGCTCGATTTCCTTACCATGTACCACGCCGCCGTCTTTCAGGATACCTATCTCTTTCATCGAAAGCTCGGTCTTGCCGATGTGGTTCTTTATAAAGATTTTATCCACAGGCATGGCCTCGATTTCGTTGGTAAGACGGTCAACGCTGACCAGACATTTCTTCATCTCCCCTGTCATGGGGTCGGCAAGTTCCACAACTTTGCCGAGGTTGCCGGTTTTGAGAAGCTGCTCCTTATCTTCTTTCGAGAACTCGTAGCCACGGAAGGGAACATCAAGTTTGGGCTCGTTCTTGATGAAGTGTGGCGCAAGTGTAAAACTTCCGTCGGGTTGCTCCTTGAAGGAAAGTCGGGCATCAAGAGTGAATTTCTCATCTCCGAACTGTGGGGTGACGGTAAAAAGCTGGGGCGACTTGTGATTGTAGAGCATCGACTGTAGCGCGCCGGACTGTTCGAGTGTCTCTCGCTTAACGCCCCACTGCTGTTCGATGGTGGCCCAGTCAATCCTGTTGGGGTCAACGGGAGTCGCCTTGGCTGCGGTGGTTGTCACTTCCTGACTGGCCTGCACACTTTCCTGTTCAGGCTTAGGCTCTGCTTCCGGTTCCTGCTGTACTTCCGTCGTGGTCTGTTCCTGTGCCGGAGTCTGTTCTTGTGTCTGAGCCACAGGCTTCACCTCAACCTCGTAAGGCTTGAGCATCTCGCCGTTTGACGCCGGGTCTTGGATTAGGTCTGCCATTGCCGGAGCGATAGCGTCATAGCGGTCGGCAGGGAGTTTGAAGAAGCCGAACAGCGATGGATTCTGCGCCTGACGGATGAAATTGGAGATGAACGCCTCGATGGGGTTCTGGTTTTTGTTGAACTTAACGAGATCGCTCAACTTGGCAGTCTTGGCGTCTGCCATCTTCGGGGTGCCGTCGGGGTTCTGACCGACGACTGCGCCTACCTGTCCCGTCTCGTTGTTGCGGGCAATCAGCACTTCCTGTTCCTGGATATTTTCCATAAACTTATATAGGGGGATTTTATGGCACCTTAGCTGGTGCCGAGGTTATTGAATCTTTCATTGCGGAGTTTTCTACGCTCCATTCCTTCCGGGCTGCGTGAACTGACAAATGTACGGTCGATATATTCCTGCACCTGATGCTCGTAGTGGAATACCACTGAGCCGTCCTTGCTGATCATATACTCGATTTCATCGTCAGCCCTTAGTTGTCGGATTTTTCTCACGCTGAAGCCGAATAGCTTCATCACATGCTCGGTGAGATAAATCATGCGGCCGTTGATTGAGAGTATGGGAGGCTCTTTCTTCTTCATCATGCACCTGAGCATCTCAAGCATGATTCTTATCGCGGCCTTGGCGAACTTCGGGAATGTTTCCACGTCGTTATAGTCAATTTCAGTTTTTTTCATTTTGCGTTTCGTTTTCGATTACGATGCAAAATTACAGAGCCTGTATCCCCCCGTTGGGAGAGTACCCCAAAGCAGCCCTCTCGTAAATTTTATCTCACTGATAATCAGTCTTATAAAATTGTTAAAGTGCAAATTTTGGGGTACTAACCTTTTATAATTATTTGAAAGACAGGCGATTTATGTACTTCAAAAGTATGTCGGAACAGGGATTGAATGGAAAATGTCGCTTGTCGTGTCACATTGAGGCATTGCGAGGCTACCGAGTACCATAGTCCCCGGAAATGATGAATGCCTCTTTCATTATGGTTTTCTTTGCAGTGTGAAAGGATTCACGCCCTATAATTTCCCCCAACCTTTTTATGAAAAGAAAGAATGATGGCCGAGGCTACGACCTCGACTATTATAATCTGTATCTGCGCCGTTACCTGACGGTGCATCATTTCCCCGAAGCCGATGATGACCTGCTTATTGCCGCACGCGCCGAAGCTGCGGCTAACATTTATGTGGAATCAAGGCTGGCCGGGGATGAAGTCTATATATCCTCCGAGAAAGCCATTGCCCGTCTGCTTGATGGCTTTGAGATTTCGCCATACGATTTTGTAAGCGGCATACTTGCAGACGAATTTTCGGATCATATTTCTCTTGATGAACGTTCCATCGAGTTCTGGACTTATACGCTACTGGAAGAATTGCAGCAGGAGTTCAAAGATGTGGAACTGAGCGAAGAATATCTCAACACCAACGAAGGTGTGATTCTAAAGCTGGTAATCTCCGGTCGGATTGCCGAATATTTCGACGAATATGGCCTTTAACCGATTACAGACCATGCGCGACAACATTGAGGCTATCAGGCTTGTCCTGAAGCTCGGTGTTGCCGGACGCACAGCGCAGACTCCCGAAGAGCGGGAGATACTGCACAAGTATGCCGGGTTCGGCGGGTTGAAGTGTATCCTCAATGATGCCAATGAGTTGGCGGATGCAGCCAAGTGGAGCAAGTCGGATATTGAATTGTTCGCACCTACGGTTGAACTGCGTCGCCTTATCCACGACTATTCGCATGACGACAAGGAGTTTAACCGCTATATGGAGTCGCTGAAAGCGTCAACGCTGACGGCTTTCTATACCGACGACCGCATTGTAAATGCTCTCGCTGATGCACTGAAATATCAGGGTGTCGAAGTTAAAAAGTTTCTGGAGCCGTCGGCCGGTCAAGGTGCTTTCATTGATTCATTTCTACGGATTTACCCCGGCGCGGAGTGCCTATCGTTTGAGAAAGATTTGCTGACAGGTAAAATCTTACAGGCTCTGCATCCGTCCACTACTGTGAATATTGAAGGCTTTGAGCGTATCGACCCCGATTTCGACGGTTATTTCGATGTAGCGGCCTCAAATGTTCCTTTCGGTGATTTCGCGGTTGCAGATCCTAAATATGCAACGAGCAAGGAAATTGGCTACCGTCAGGCGGCGAAGTCGTTGCACAATTACTTCTTTCTCAAAGGTCTCGACCAAGTGAGAGAGGGAGGTCTGATTGCCTTTATCACATCGCAGGGTGTGATGAACGCGGCTTCGCCCTTTATAAGAATGGAACTTGTGAAACAGGCTGACCTTGTGGCAGCTCTGCGTTTGCCCAACAATACTTTCAGCGAAAACGCCGGAACTGATGTTGGCTCTGACCTGATTATTTTCCAGAAGCACACAGGGAAGAAGTCATTGTCGGCTGATGAGGAATTTTTCATCCAGTCGGTTGTTGACCGAGGTACGAAAGTTCCGGGCAACAAGTTCTTTCAGGCTTTTCCGCAGAATGTAATCTGTACCGATGCAAAGGTTGGTACTGACCAATATGGCAAACCGGCTATCGTGTACCACCATGACGGTGGTATCAACGGCATAGCCGAGGATTTGCGAAAGGCACTTGACGAGTCGTTGCACCTGCACCTGAATCTGGAATTGTATAATTCCAACGGTATCAAGCCGCCTACGCCTGACCCGGTTGCTCCAACTCCTACGCCTAAACAGGAGGTAAAGGAGAAAGCTCCGAAAGTGGAAAGGAAGTCGAGCCTCACCAATACGCCTCTGATGCAACAGTATCAGGAGATGAAAAAGAAACATCCCGATGCTGTACTGCTGTTTAGAGTGGGCGATTTCTATGAGATTTTTGGCGAGGATGCGGTAAAAGCGTCGGAGATTTTAGGTATTACACTCACCCGCAGAGCCAACGGCAGTGACAAATATATAGGGCTTGCCGGATTTCCACATCACGCGCTCGACGCATACCTGCGTAAGCTCGTAAGAGCCGGGCAACGTGTGGCTATCTGTGAGCAGCTCGAAGACCCGAAGCTGACAAAGACCGCCAAGCAAAAGGTCGTAGAGATTGTTACGCCCAATGCCGAAATACAGAAGGTTGAGCAATCCGAGAGTGTGCCATCTACACCCATTCCGGAACAGGCGAAGGAAATAGAAACCGACGGCGGCCCGGATTACTCCGACAATCCCGACCCGCATCTGTTTGCCTATAACCTTTTCGGAGAACTGGAGCCGAGGGACGCGCCAAAACACCAGCGTCCCGCCGTGCCAAAGAAAGAGAAGGAGGAAAAGCCGGTCGAAAAGCCGAAACCGTGGGCTGATGCCAAACCGTTACCCATAAACAAATTCCGACCGCTCACTGACAAGGAGCTGGAATTTTACGGTTCTCTGAACTGGGACGATAATCCGCCTATCAACGGATTCTACGAAGCGATGATGTCAATCGCATACGCCCAGCTTGCGGAACGTGAGCGTCAGGCGGCTGAAAAAGAAGCCAATAAGGATTATAAATCCGAAACTATCGTCGAGGGTGGCACTGTAATCGAGAAAACCGAAGGCTACTTCATTCCCAGCAGACAGCCAATAGTGGAGGCGAAAAAGCCGGAGAAGGCCGAGGTGGATATGTCACCCCGTCCTTTCTCGGAGGATATTCAGTTCTTCCACCACAACGGCAGTATGGTGGTGCAGGACGGTCTTGTGGGCTTCCTCTCGGAAGTCCGCAAGAATGGTGCTACATTCAATCCATTGGAATTGAAGCCGGAACAGGCGAAACGCGCCATGCTCTATGTCACTCTGTCGGAAACTTATCAGCAGCTTTATAACTATGAGGCTGAGACCCATGAACCGTCAGAACATCTGCGCGAACACCTCAATCAGTATTATGATGAGTTTGTGGAGAAATACGGCAACCTAAATGAGAAAAAGAATGTAAAATTTATCCTCATGGATGCCAACGGCAGGGACGCACTGGCATTGGAGCGGGGCGAGAATGGTCGGTTTGTCAAGGCTGACATTTTCGACCATCCGGTATCATTCGCGGTTGACGAGGTTACTTCGGTGGATACACCGCTGGAGGCACTGACTGCATCACTTAATAAATATGGTGTCGTCAACCTTGAATATATGTCATCGCTTGTGGATATGGATGAGGATTCATTGGTAGATAACCTTGAAGGACACATATATTATAATCCGCTTGTCAGCAGCTATGAGGTCAAAGACCGTTTCATTGCTGGAAATGTAGTGGCAAAAGCCGATAATGTCAGGGCATGGATTGACCATGAGGAAGAACGGATAAAGGACTTTCCCGGATATGACGGTGTAGAACCTTTCATAGCATTGTCGAAAGATTCGCTCAATGCGTTGGAGGAAGCACGGCCCCGCCGCATCGAGTTCGATGAACTGGATTTCAACTTCGGTGAGCGATGGATTCCAACGGGTATCTACTCCGCTTATATGTCATATCTATTCCACACCGATGTGAAGATTGCCTATTCTTCATCTATGGATGAATACTCGGCGGAGGCATCAAGAAAGAACATGACCATCTGGGAGGAGTTCTGTGTCAGAGGCTATTACCGCACATACGATGGAATGAGCCTGTTGAAACACGCACTCCACAATACCGTACCCGACATCAAAAAGTCGGCAGGTAAAGATGAAAACGGCAACGACATCAAAGTGCCGGATAACGAGGCTATCCAACTCGCCAATACCAAGATTGACGAAATCCGAAACGGATTCAGCGAATGGCTCGAAGCCCAGTCGCCGGAGTTCAAGGAAAAACTCGTTGACCTCTACAATGACAAGTTCAACTGTTTCGTGCGCCCTCAGTATGATGGTTCACATCAGACATTCCCTGAGCTGAATATGAAATTATTGGGTGACAGGTATGGAATCCACTCCATTTACCAGTCGCAAAAAGACTGTATATGGATGCTGAAACAGAACGGAGGCGGAGTGTGCGATCACGAGGTGGGGACAGGTAAAACACTGATAATGTGTATAGCAGCGCATGAAATGAAACGTCTTGGGCTGGCTCACAAACCGATGATTATCGGCTTGAAAGCCAACGTCGCCGAGATTGCCATGACATATCAGAGTGCCTATCCCAATGCCCGGATACTGTTTGCCGATGAAAAGAGTTTCAAGGCTGACAACCGCGTAAATTTCTTCAATCAGATCAAGAACAACGATTATGACTGCGTGATAATGTCGCACGACCAGTTCGGGAAAATCCCGCAGTCGCCGGAGATGCAGCAACAGATTCTTCAGGCGGAGCTTGATACGGTTGAGGAGAATCTTGAAGTGCTGAAACAGCAGGGCCACGATGTTAGTCGTGGTATGCTCAAAGGCTTAATCAAGCGTAAGGAAAACCTGACCGCCAAGATTGCGACCATTCAGTACCAGATGGATCAGAACAAGGATGCTGTCGTTGACTTCAAGCAGATGGGTATCGACCACATTTTTGTGGACGAGTCGCACCAGTTCAAGAACCTGATGTTCAATACCCGACACGACCGTGTGGCGGGATTAGGCAACTCGGAAGGCTCACAGCGTGCGCTGAATCTTCTCTACGCCATACGCACCATTCAGGAGCGGACGGGCAAAGACCTCGGTGCTACTTTTCTCAGCGGTACGACAATCAGCAACTCGCTCACCGAATTGTACCTGCTGTTCAAGTATCTACGCCCGAAAGAGCTTGAAAGGCAGGATATACGGTGCATCGACGCTTGGCTGGCGATTTTCGCAAAGAAAACAACCGACTTCGAGTTTAATGTCACCAATAGAATTGTGCAGAAAGAGCGTTTCCGTTACTTTATCAAAGTGCCGGAGCTTGCGGCATTCTACAACGAGATAACGGATTACCGCACGGCGGAGGATGTAGGCGTTGACCGTCCTGCAAAGAACGAGATACTGCATAATATTCCTCCGACGCCGCAACAGGAGGACTTCATCGAGAAACTGATGAAATTTGCCGAGAGTGGCGATGCCACCATACTGGGGCGAGAACCGCTGTCACAGACCGAAGAAAAGGCGAAGATGCTTATTGCCACAGACTATGCCCGCAAAATGTCAATGGATATGCGTCTTATAGACCCTTCGTATGACGATGATCCCGGCAACAAGGCCAGCCACTGCGCCCGGATGATAGCGGAATATTATCGGAAGTATGATGAACATAAAGGCACACAGTTTGTATTCAGTGATTTGTCAACATACAAGCCCGGGGAATGGAATGTCTATTCCGAAATCAAACGAAAGCTGATAGAGGATTACGGTATCCCGGCACATGATATTCGTTTTATTCAGGAATGTAAGACCGACCGTAGCCGGAAAACACTGTTTCAGGCGATGAACGATGGCGATGTACGCGTGCTTTTCGGTTCGACACAGACGCTTGGTACGGGAGTAAACGCTCAAAAGCGGGTTGTCTGTATTCACCATCTTGATATACCTTGGGTGCCGAAAGACCTTGAACAAAGAGACGGCAGAGGTCAGCGACACGGCAACGATGTCGCAAAACTGTACGCAGGGAATAATGTTGACATTCTGATATATGCCGTGGAGAAAACTCTGGACTCCTACAAGTTCAACCTTCTTCACTGCAAGGCAACATTCATCAGCCAGCTCAAACGTGGCGCGCTTGGAACAAGAACAATCGACGAGGGCGCGATGGACGAGCAGAACGGCATGAACTTCTCGGAATATATGGCTATTCTCAGCGGCAACACCGACCTTCTCGAAAAGGCTAAACTTGAAAAGCGGATAGCGGCACTGGAGTCTGAACGCAAAGCCCACAACAAGGGTATCTCCGATTCCAAGTTTAGGCTCCAGACCATCAGCCACGACATTGCCAACAACGAGGCGGCAATAAGTCGTATGAAGGAGGATGCAGCCCGATATGCGTCGGTTGTCCAGCGAGATAAAGACGGCAACCCCGTCAACAATCTCACTATCGACACTTGCAACCTCCGTGACGAGCAGAACATGGGTATCCACCTTCAAGGTCTGGCGATGAAAACCGACACCCACGGACAGTACAAGCGTATCGGAGAAATCTATGGCTTCCCCATCAGCATTATCTCCGAGCGTAATTTTGTTGACGGCAAGGAGACCGTTCAGAACCGCTTTGTGGTCGAAGGCAACTACAAATACAAGTTCAACAACGGCTTCATAGCAATGTCCGACACCCATGCCGCCTGTATGAACTTCGTCAACGCATTGGAGAAGATACCCGGCATCATCGAGCAGTATGAGGAACGCACCGCCAGACTCAAAGCCGACGTTCCCCAGTTCGAAGCTATCGTCGCCAAGCCGTGGGGCAAGGAGGAAGAACTGAAAGGTTTAAAATCCGAACTTGCAGCCCTTGATCGCAGGATTACCGCTGAACTCACACCAAATAAAGAGGAACAGAACGGCGAGGAAAACAAGCAGGAAAAGGATTCACAAAATGTCTCTGTTGCTGAAGCTAAATCTAATGGCAATAAGGAGTCAATGGTTGCAGAACCATTTTCAAGGTATCGTGCCAGAGTTCCAATTTTTGGGATGTGCCATCCCAAACTATAATTAAAAAATAACTAAAAATGGGGTCTGGCGAAAGTCGGATCCCATTTTCATATTCAGACAATACAATATGAGCGTATTGTAATAGTAAATTTAATATGGTAAAAGATGCAATCTGACCGTACACACATCCTAAGTGGGTGTACAATATGTATCATTTCAACAGGATTGATTTAGATTTATTACTTCGCGATATAGCCTTATTATTTATTTAATTTAAACGCATAGTTGAGAATCGCAGTCGACTAACCGTTAAAAATAGTTAAAACAATAGATTTTAGTCGAATACATTATGTGCGTTATCTTTTTTCGATTATCTTTGCAATATGGTTCAGGCTTAAAAGGTAAGCTAAGGGCGGGCAACCTTGACTCGGTCACCGATCCCGCTAAGCTCGCCAAGCTTGATATAATGCAGACAAACCAGTTATAATCACATATTTATGTTAAACCCCAAAACATCACTTGCGTATGAAAAAGGTACTACTCTTTTCAGGCCTGTGTGGTTTGTCTGCGCTCCTGCTGCTTGCCCGTTCTCCGGGCGGTGTCGAGGGAGTTGACGCCTGGTTTAAGGCTGCTCCGGTCTCAGGCAACCTGCAGGGCCGCTACCAATGGCTCGATTTTTCGGGCGATTCGGTGGTGCAGTATGCTCAGAACAGAGTCTCCGGCACCTATGTGTTCACACAGGACAGGGCTCTGGTCAAGTCGCTAAATTTCAACCCGGCACTCGACTTCTCGAAAGGTGACACCCCGAAGTGGAGCGAGCTGCATCGCTCGTCACTCATCCAAGGCACGATTATCGGGGTGTTCGCGCCTTACACGTTCAAAACCGAGGGAGTTGTCTATGGGGTCGCAAGCGGTGACGGAGGCGGCAGTCTCGTCACCAGCGACCGGATTGTAAGACCCGGAAACATAGAGCCTCTTGACTACGGGGAGACCCACGGCGAGGATCTGCTCTACACGGGAAAAGACTCCATACCTGAAAACACATTCAAGGAACACGCCACAAAGGTGCTGACCTATTACCGCGCGGCCAATCCGAACACATCGGTATGGGGCGGTCCCGGCGGCACGTTGACAATCGGCGGCGCGTATTCACCCACAGACGAGCATTTCAATGGCCCGTTCGACACTTCCAATTTCGACAATAAGGGGTTTGAAGGGTATTCGCCTGAACTGTTGGTGTATAACCGCATCCTGACTCCCGGCGAAAGAAGGAAGGCGGAGAGCTATCTCGCGATGAAATACGGTGTCACCCTCAATGACTCATATCTTGACGGAGACGGCAACCTTGTGTGGGACCGTGACGACGCCGGGGTATATCACAACCGCGTCACGGCGATTTCAAGGAACAAGGCCGGTGATTTTCTCCAGCCCATGTCGGCCACCTCTTATGAGGAGGGCCCGTTATACACGTCGCTCCCCGAGAACGACAGCTATCACAAATCAAACTCATACGGTCTTCCGTCAGAGGCTCATCTCCTTGTCATGGGCCGTGAGCATGGAAACCCGATGCCTGACAAAATGTCTCTTTTCTGGGGCGACGACGGCGGCGCGTTGGAGACCTACACCTCTCCCAACGACACACTTTGGCACATCATGAACCGCACATGGCTGGTCAAGCCGAATATGCCGACAGTCGCCGACACTACCGCGACGCGCTGGACTGCCACCGGCATGACCGTAACGCCTGAAGGCTTTCTTGACGTGATAAGTCTGGAGGAGAACACTCCCGGATCAGTGGTGACACCCGAACTGACTGACGGCACCGGACTGATAGAGTTCCCGTGTCCGTCAACGCATCCTGCGTTTGATGTCGGATTTTCCAAATCAGGCGACAGCGGATGCACATACGGATTCCGCATTGGCAGTGACGGCAGCGTCAGGGCGATAGCCAACGGCGAGGCAGGTGGAACCGGCATAGCCGCGGATGTCAGCGGTGCCGATGTGTCGGTCATGCTTTCCGACGGCGTTGTGTATCTTCGCGTTGACGGAGAGGGAGGTGCGGCATATACCGTAACCATACCCGAAGATGCGAGGAATTCGGTATATAGAGGTGTCATAAGCGCGGAAGCCTCCGCCACTCCGCTGTATCTGACCTCCGTGCGTTCCAACGGGGCGGTGGAAACCGGATATTTTGCAGAGCTGGCACACAACCTTACTCCCGACAAGGAGTTCTACCATTACAGCCGCAACCGTACCGTCATGCTGATTGACCCCACTGGGGAAGGTCAGTTCGACACCGACAACACGGTGATGGTGCGTTGCTCACCCCCGGATATATCCCGAGGCAAGACCATGTTCCACAATATATTGTGGGATGCAGACGGGAGCGGTTCAGACGTGTTCACTTTCGCCTATTTCGATGGCATTGATGCCGATGTGGATGTGGAACCGACAACCTGTGTTGACGGAGTTCCCCAAAAAGACGGTGCAATCGACATAGGCATCAACATAGGCACTCCTATATACAGGTATTCGCTTACCGTTGACAGCGTGGCCGGTATGAAGAAAGACGACCTCGTGGCAAGCGGCAGTTTCATGGGCAAGACCCACAGGATTGAGAATCTCGCCACGGGAACATATACTCTTACGGTGACACAGGGCGGTGGAAACGACATCCACGGCAAGGGCAACCTTCTCTACACGACATATTCCCACACTGACCGCAGGTTTACAGGCGGCGACGTGGAGTGGACCGTGACGGAGACCGGCTCGTGGTACCGCATCGGCGCGGAGCCTTCTGTAAAAGAGGACATAACCCAATGGGGATATGACGTGCGCGGCGACAAGGCCTATTTCATCCTTGACGGCTACACAAGTCTGACACAGGGAGTCCCCATTAAGCCCGGCGACACCCTCGGTCTCAGAATCAGCGGCATATATGTACGATGGTTCCACAATGGCGAGGAGGTACTCAAAAAGAGCGCGTGGACTCTGCGCCTCTGGAGGATGTGTATCAAGTACGGTCGAGGCGACACCCATATCACCGGTATGACAATCAACGGTACGCCTGTCGAGGACTTTGAGATTTACGGCAATGTCCAGATTGAGACCCCCAAGACAAATACCGTGACCTACACTGTCCATGTCGGCAACGGATGTGACCCGTCGATGCCCAACGGCATAGAGCCTAAGCAACCTGTTGTGATAGGTCAATCAGACCATCCCGGAGGCGATGAGCCCGGAGGCAATACCCGTAACAGCAGCCTTTCGGTTGATGCCGAGGATGGTACAGCCCATATCTTCAACGCCATTCTTGACCGCGAACAATCCGGGCCCGCCACCCTCATGGTATTCGACGCATCAGGCCGCCTCGTGTTCGAGGGAGAGATGGAGGGTTCCGACATCAAGACCAAGCGTTTCACAGTTCCGATGAACGGTGTGTATATCGTCAAGGCAATCACAGCCGAGGGCGAACATACCCAAAAGATTCTTGCGAAATAACCGGAAACAACACAGTAACAACATAATAAACCGATTATGAGACGGATATACAGCATAGCCGTTGCCACAGCTATACTCTCTGCGGTGGGTTTGTCGGGCGCGTGGTTCCTTTCGGGGCCTTCCGCCGGGGCGAACAATTCGCCGGGCAGCAGCGGCATAAACATAGAGGCTGACAGCCCTTCCTCCTCTCCGGGGACGGTGCTCAGCGAAAGCGGCAATTCCTCTCCGCAGCAGCAGGAAAAAGTAAAGGACGCCGGCATAGCGGCCACGCAGCCGGCAAAGACCAATGCCAGTAAGCAGGACGCGGACAAATATTCCCGCATACCTGACGGCGAGTCGGTAAAAGGGTCGTTCCGCAAGGGACAAGCTGACAGTCTCGCGGTGGCCGGCGGCGCAATCTCTTTCTCAGGAGGTACACTGCTGCGCGACACCGAGCTGTCGGTGTCGGTGCTTGCCGAGGATGATATGCCCGAACTTGATTTCGCCATGACGAATGTCACGGCACAGGGCGAGGGATACCGGTTCCTGCCTCACGGCACCCATTTCTCTGAGGAAGGCGCGACCGTAAGGCTCGGCTACGACCGCACGAGGATTCCGAGCGGTTACACGGAAGACGACATACGCACGTTCTATTACGATGTCGAGCAGGAGCACTGGGTGGCTCTCGACCGCATAGCCGTCAACAAGGAGCTGGCCTATGTGGAGTCAAAGACTACCCACTTCACCGACATGATCAACGGTGTCATTCAGGCTCCCGAATCACCCGAGACCGACGGTTTCGCGCCCACCATGATGAACGATATCAAGGCTGCGGACCCGACGGCGAAACTCAACATCATCACTCCTCCGACGGCTAACAACCGTGGCTCCGCCAACCTGCAATACGCCTTCGAGATGCCACCTGCCCGTAACGGCATGGCACCCTCATTAGCAATAAGCTACAATAGTGACGGTGGCAACGGCTGGCTCGGACAGGGCTGGGACCTTTCCGTCCCCTCGATAACGCTTGATACCCGCTGGGGTGTTCCGCGCTATGACCTGACCAATGAGACCGAGACATATTCGCTCTCCGGCTCGATGCTCTCGACGATGGATGACAACGGAGCGATGAGCGTCGCCCACCGTGGTGACAAGATTGCCCGTAAGTCCGACCGTCAGTTCTATACCCGTCAGGGCGGCGATTTCTCGCGCATAATCCGCAAGGGCAGCAGCCCGGCCGATTACTATTGGGAAGTTACCGACAAGCAGGGCGTGGTATATACCTACGGAGGCGAGGGCGCGGTGCTCAAAGGCACCATTACCGACCTCTCCGGCAATACCCGCGAGGTGATTTCAGAGTGGAAGCTCAAACGGGTTGTCGAGACCCACGGCGACTGGATAGAGTATGAATACACGGCTGTTGACGAGCCTGTGCGCGGCGGATTGGTTGCGAAGGCAATCTATCTTTCCAAGGTCAGCGCGGGCAATGCCGAGAGTGACGGACCTCACACGGTTGTCACCCTCACCGGCAACAAGACAAAACGTCAGAAGGCCAACAATGCCCGTTACGGCTACCTGACATCTTCCAACCGTCTGCTCGAAAACGTGCAGATTGACTTCATGGGCGGCAAGCTGCGCAGCTATTCGTTCTCGTATGTTGACGGCGCGTTTCACAAGGATATGCTTGAGAGTGTGCGCCAGTTCGATGACAAGGGCAACGAGTTCACTTTCCAGAAGTTCGACTATTACGATGACGTTCAGTCGGGCAACGGCTATGTGCCTTTCAAGTCCGAGTCAGAGACATGGAACACCCACAATGACGGCCTCGATGCCGATTTCATCAACCCGTTGCAGGGGATGGATATGTTCAGCGACAAGCCTTCCGCACTCGGCGGCACGACAAGTTCATCGGTTGGTGGCTCGTTCTATGCAGGTGTCGGCCCCGACGATCAGAGCACAACCACAACGACAACAGGCGGTGGCGGCTTTAACTATTCAAATGACAAATCAAAGGGATTGTCCACGTTTGTGGATTTGAACGGTGACGGTCTTCCCGATAAGGTTTACCGTGATGGTGGAGCGTTGTATTATCGCCCTCAGTTAAGGGATGCCAATTCCGGTGAAATTTCTTACGGAGAACCGATTAGAGTCAAGGGCATTTCCGGATTTTCTTCGTCCAGCAGCAACACATACTCCGGCGGTGCCGATGTTAAGGTAGGTTGGGGTCCGGTAGCTGCCACTGTCGGCGTTGATTTATCGAAAACCACAACAAAGACAAAGGAATATTTCTCTGACATCAACGGTGACGGTTTGATTGACCTCGTTTCAAATGGCAAGGTTTATTTCAACCATATCGAATTTGACGCACAGGGTAATGCCGTTCCGACATTCACATTGAGCAGTGCTGATACACCCAGCCCGATTATCTATGACCCCACCAACATAGACACATCCGTCGGTGCCATTGACCCGGAAGAACAGGCAGAGGTGCTGCGCATATCCCCGATGGAAGATGCTGTCCGCGTATGGGTTGCTCCGAGAGTGGGCGTAGTCAATATTTCGGGCACAGTTTCGCTTGTTACTCCGACCGGAGACTATGATGCCGATGAGTATGAAAAAGCGGATGGTGTCCGTGTGGCTATTCAAAAGGGCGGCTCAGAATTATGGAGTCAGTCCATAGCCAAGGGGGATGCCTCCGCTCACAATGCTGCGGCTACGGCTGTATCGGTCAACAAGGGAGACCGCATATATTTCCGAGTCCAGTCAGGTACAGAGGAAATGGGCAATGGTGCGTTTGACGAGGTTGTATGGCATCCTGTCATAACATATACCGGGGCTGAAGAAATAATGCCCAATGGATACTCGACAACAAAATATGAGCCGGAAGAGGGTGCGTTATATTTTGCAGCCACTTCATTGAGTATTGCGAAAAACAATCCAACGGTCGGCATATCCGGCAATTTCACAAAGCCTGAAACCACGGATGACGTCACGCTTACCATTGTTGGCTCTACGGACCGAAAGGACGTTAACGGCAATGACAATCCGGCTTATGTCGAGAAAACGGTATTTACTCGTACATTCCCGTGGAATGAAAGTTTTAATGACGATGTTTCAGTATCGTTGCAAAACAACGATGGTCTGACAAACTTCCGGTTTGTCGTAAGTTCGGAATCAAATGTGCGCTGGGATGCTGTCAAGTGGAGTCCTGTCGTGTCTTACGCGGATTCAACCGGGACACAGCAGAACCGCCCTGTCTGCCCGGACTATACGTTGTACGCCAATCACATAAAAAATGCCCCGTCTTATACAGCAACTACGGCGGATACAATTCTTTATGTAAAACCCGCTATAACTTTCTCAAATCCGTCTTATAACGGAAAAGTCACATTGACAGCGAAGACAACCGACAGACTGTTGGGCAAGAAATCCTTCGCCGTTATGGGTGGAATTGTGGCAAATGACTCTATTTCCATTCTGAAATCAGACATCGGCAGCGATAAGGTTTGGTTTGAATTGTTCTCGGATGATTGTCTTATAGGTGATGCCGTGTCAAATGTCGCTGTCCAGATTAAATCTCCGTCGGTGATTTTGCCTCAGACTGTTGATGCCAACCTGTATGCAGCCAATGACCCGTCTGGATTCGGACATCTATATCGAGGCTGGGGCGGTTTTGTGTATAACGCATCTGAAAACCGTTACTCCCGGCCTATTGATGAGTCTTTGCTGACATTGCCTGAAGATGAAAATGTCACTCTTGACCCATTGACAATGGCGTTTACGCCGTTGAGTACGGATTTGAATAAACTTGACCGTTGGAGCGGTCAGCGCGAGGAGATATTCATCACTGCCACAAACATGGGGTCGGCCCGTCTGACCGAACTGGATGTTGTCCTTACGAATCCGTTTGACAATATAGGAGCAGTGGCCGGCATTGCCGGTGAACATCTGCAAGGCACTGGTGCGGCTGCAATCTCTCAGGAGATGGTAAGCAACAGCCGTGTTGTCCAGACAGGTGTCATGCTCACCTATAATGATTCCAAGGGCAGCTCTACAACCAAGTCTATGATGATTGACCTCAACGGTGACGGTTATCCTGACATTGTAGCCGGAGGTAAAGTTCAATACACCAATACACTCGGCGGTATAAGCGGAGAGGTTCTCGGTGGCATAGGCACTGTTTCAAGTGAAAACCAGTCAAAGGGATTTGCCCTTAGCAGCGATGCGATAATGTCAGTCAGCAATACTGTCGGACACATTGCAGGTGGCAAGGCAAGCAATTCCAATCAGGAATCCAGCAGCAAGGCAAAAGGCGGTATTCCTGTATCTGCAAGTATCCCTCCGTCTAATGAGGATTGGAGTACAGAGAGCTTCGTCGATGTAAACGGTGACGGTCTGCCCGACAAGATAGTCTCAGGTGGCAAAGTTCGCATCAATCTCGGTTATGCCTTTACAGAGCCGATAGACTGGGATATTGACCGCATACAGGGAGGCAAGGGTCAGTCTTTCTCGGCTGGGGCATCCTTCAATATCGGTTCAAGTAGTTTTGCCGGAGGATTTAATTTCGTAACCTCCAAAAACGGTGAGGAGTATAATCTTACGGATATAAACTCTGACGGACTGCCTGACAAGGTTTGGAAATCCGGCGATAATATTATGGTCGCCTTGAATACCGGTATTGGTTTTGACACCCCGTTTGTATGGAAAGGCGCAAAGGCTCTCAATGAGTCTGCATCCACATCTGAAGGTAGCAATGTAGCCTTCACGGTCAACATTACTCCTAAGATTATTCCGATTAAAATATCGGTTAACCCCGGTGTTTCATTGAGCCATAGCATCAACCGCACGAAATATTCCTTGCAGGATGTTGACGGTGACGGCTATCTGGATATAGTTGAGTCTGACAGCGAGAACGAGCTGAAGGTTACCCGCTCGGCTATCGGTCGTACCAATATGCTCAAATCGGTCACCAACTCTATCGGCGGTCGCTTTGAGGTGGACTATGCACACTCAACTCCTACATACGGGCATCCCGGCGGTAAGTGGGTTATGTCGGCTCTTACCATTGACGACGGTATCCATGACGACGGTCCGTTGATGAAGTCGGCGTTTGAATACTCCGACGGTTTCCGTGACCGTCATGAGCGTGACTTCCTCGGTTTCGGCAAGATTGTTACAAAGAGCCTCGACACCGAGAACGGTGATGGCGTATATCGTCAGGCCGTTCAGGAATTTGCGGTTGACAACTATTATGCCTCTGGCAACCTTGTGGCCTCCTACGTTACCGACGCATCGGGTAACAAGTTTACCGAGACAGTCAACGAATATGACGCTTACAGCGTGACAGCCAATGCGGATAGTTACTCATTCGTTCAGAAGAATGTCATTTACAGTGACCGTGCATCGGCGTTTGTTCCCCTCCGCTACACTGCCAACAAGCAGTATGAGGGCACATCCGATGGTATGGTTGTATCTGAGGCATGGAACGAGTATTATCTCAACGGCTACCACGGAGAGTTGAAATCCTACCGTTACAGTGACAAGGGCAACCTCGGCAGCAACGGTGCAGGTGGTTATGACTACGCAACCAACATCCAGTACACATCCAACGACAGCAAGCACATTTTCGGTCTCCCCACCAATGTGACGGTTGTGGGCGGTGATGGCTCGATGTATCACAACGTGTCGGCAACTTACGACACCAAGTATCCCAATCATCTGACACAGGTGTTGCAGCAGCTCGGTTCGGGCGTTGCAGTCACCGACTATAAGTATGACCGCTACGGCAACATCACCCAGAAGACCCTCCCGGCAAACGGAACTGGTCAGCGTATGTGGTACAAGTATCGCTACGAGCCTGAGATGAATATGTATGTCGAGCGCATAGACGACGCATGGGGCTACCGCAGTGAGGCCGGTAATTTCGATTACCGCTATGGCATCGCCCTTGAACGTCGCGACCTCAACAATTTCTACTACGAGACTGAAATTGACAACATGGGTCGTGTAACCAAGGTTCGCGGACCCAACGAGCTGGCGACAGGCGTTGACTACATCATCGCGTTTGAGTACAAGCCCAAGGCAGAGTTCGGCGAGTCCGGCATATCCGCTCCGGCATACGCTGTCACCAAGCATTTCGACATCCAACACCCTAGAGACGACCTTGAAACAGTTACATTCGTTGACGGTTTCGGCAGACCGGTACAGGTGAAGAAAGACGGCGTTGTCACGACAGCATCCAAGGGTTCGGGCGCATCAGACCAGAATGTCATGATTGTCAGCGGACGCAATGTCTATGACGCTTTCGGTCGTGTCGCTGAGGCTTACTACCCGACAACCGAGGGTATGGGCGGCAAGACATCGTTCAGCACCACGTTTGATAATGTCAGCCCCACAAGGACTGTTTATGACGTTCTCGACCGTGCGTTGAGCGTGAAACTTCCCGATGATTCGGAGACAACTACCGAATATTCTCTTGACAATAGTTCCAATGCTCTTGTAACGACAGTTACCGACGCGCTCGGCAACAAGCAGGCAACACATACCAACGGTAGCGGCAAAACGGTCAAGTCCGTTCAGCTCAGCGGTCCTGACGGTGATATTGTAACAACGTTTGAATATGACGGCATCCAGCGTCTCGTCAAGGTTACTGACGCTGATGATAATGTCACCACGTCGGTTTACGACATGGGCGACCGCCGCACGGAGGTCAACCACCCGGCAAGCGGTATCACGTCGTTCACCTATGACCCGCTTGGCAATGTCCTGACCAAGCAGACAGCGAACATGGCGGAGGAAGGAAAGATGATAACCTACACCTACGACTACCACCGTCTGACAGGTATCAGCTATCCCGACCACCCCGAAAACAATGTCAAGTATTACTATGGCGGCCGCAACGCCTCCTACAACCGCATCGGTCGTCTGATGATGCGCGAGGATGGTACAGGCGCGATAGAATACTTCTACGGCAAGATGGGCGAGGTCACCAAGACACGCCGCACTCTCATCGTGCCCAATCAGGCGATTGCAACCTATGTAACCCAGTGGAGTTATGACAGCCACAACCGACTCATCGAAATGATATATCCCGACGAGGAGAAGGTTACTTACTCCTACAACCTCGGAGGTCTTCTTGAAAAGGTACGCGGTGAGAAATCCTACGGTTACGACTACATCACCAAGTTAGGCTACGACAAGTTCGAGCAGCGCAGCTATCTGAAGTATTGCAACGGTGCGGAGACATTCTACACCTACGACAACCGTCGCCGCCTTAGCAATCTTGCGGTCAATAGCGGAGGCACATCCATTAAGGACAACGCCTATACGTTTGATGCGGTCAGCAATGTCCTTTCGGTAGCCAACAACGCATCGCTCCCAGCCAACGGCAATGCCGGCGGCCAGATGTCGCACACCTACACTTATGACGGTCTGTATCGTCTCGCCACTGCGACGGGTACATACATGGGAGCAGACAACAAGTCCGCAACCTACACCCTCGCTATGGGCTATGACAATATGCACCGCATCAAGTCAAAGAGCCAGCATCTGACACAGGACAACGTGCAGTTCAACGGCACTCTCAATGTCGGTTATGACCTCACTTATACCTACGGCTCGGAAGAAGGGAAGAAATTCCAGCTCGAAAGTGTAAAGGATGTTAATTACCGTACTGAGGAGACTCCCAGCGACAACAATGTCGAGAACGGCCACGTTTACACCTACGACAAGAACGGAAATCTTGTCTATGTAAACACCAACCGGGTTATGACTGACGGACATAGGGACAACAGTGTCGGAGAGCGCAAGCTCATCTGGGATGAAGAGAATCGTCTGCTTGCAGTTGACGACAACGGCTTCGTGTCCAACTACTGGTACGATGCCGACGGAGAGCGCACTGTCAAGACTTCCGGAGAAAGCGATCAGGTATATGTCAACGGTGTATTTTCCGGTGGCTCGACCAACACCGCTAAATTCTCCCTCTATGTAAGCCCGTATCTCGTGGCAAATCAGGGAGGTCGCTACACCAAGCATATCTACGCCGGTAGCCAACGCATCGTGTCGAAGGTCGGCGATTTCGCCTCCTACGGCTCAGACCCGCGTCGTATAGAGTATGCCGGAGCTAACACTGACGGTCTTTCGGTTGATTACAAGTCGAAGTATGCAGCCCAGCAACAGGTAATCAAGGACAACTACAAGTTCTTCGATGTTCCCTACAACGGTACTGACAATGACAACTATGCCGATGGTGAAGGGTTCTGCTGCAACGACGGCTCTATGGAGGCGGCGGTGGCAGAGGCACGGAAGTCTCAGACCCGCGCGGTTTCGCGGTCGTTCAAAGACCCCGACAACTACGAGAACTTGCAGTTCTTCTATCATTCCGACCACCTCGGCAGCTCCAGCTTCATCACCAACCTTGACGGTGAAGTGGTTCAGCACATAGAGTATGTCCCCTTCGGAGAGGTCTTCATCGAGGAGCGAAACAACGTATGGAACACGCCTTATCTCTTCAACGCGAAGGAATTCGATGAGGAAACAGGTATGTACTACTACGGTGCTCGTTACTATGATCCACGTCTCAGTCTGTGGATGTCAACGGATCCAATGGAAGAAATTTCGCCCGATATATCCAGTTATACTTTTTGTCATAACAATCCGATAAATCGTGTTGACCCATTAGGATTAACTGACTATTTTAACGAAAATGGAGCATATATTCAAACCATAGATGATCAAAAAGATGTCAGGGTAATGGTTTTTATAACGAAGAAGGATAAGGATAAAGCTGCACTCGCAGTCAGCGAAGGCAAATGTATGGCTGTTCCATCAAGAGAAGTTGTAAAGACCATGAAAGAAACATATGATCTAACCGAGAAAACCGGCAATGAACATGGTTTCCGGGTTGGAAAAAACGGCACGATTTCCCCAATTGTTGAGGGAGAGGGCGATGTTGTTAACGATGCTCACTGGAAAGATGCAATTGACGCTCTTGTCAACGTTGGAGACAGGGTTTCCTATGATGTGCATTCTCACCCGCAGTTAATCTTCCATGAAGGTGATAGCAAGTTATTATACAATAATTTACCCTCTCAAACTGACATAGATAATACTGTTGGAGATAGTCCTAATGTAGTATTAGGTTATAAGATGGTTCAGCTTCCTAATAATCATAATACAATTGGTGGTTCACCAAATGTAACCGTTGAAAAACGAATACGATTCTATAACAGGACTGGGGCATTGAACTCTGACAATTACAAATTCTCATCATTTGAGAGAGCTGTAGATAAGATTCATAAATGGAAACCAAAGACAAAATAGCTATTAAATTAGCAATTATGTTAATTGGTGTATGCACCCTGATTTCTTGTAAAGCAATTATCTCCCCCAACACGAATGGGGGAGATGATTACTCTCTCATAAAAGTATTAGGA
Organism: Duncaniella muricolitica; assembly: GCF_910574735.1. Lineage (NCBI taxonomy): Bacteria > Pseudomonadati > Bacteroidota > Bacteroidia > Bacteroidales > Muribaculaceae > Duncaniella > Duncaniella muricolitica. Next base: position 90,777 of record NZ_CAJTCF010000005.1, read on the forward strand.
TATGCCTATGCCAATCCAAGTTCTGGTGATACAATTAATACCATACCATCATATTCTTTCAATTTGCCTAAAAAAATGGTAAAAAGGGTGGATTATGATATGGGGATAACTGTTGTAGAACTCAAAGATTATCAGTACATTTATATCATATATGAACCAAATAAGTTTTCGGATTATAGTGAACTTATTAGTCATCTTAAAGTTTATTTGGAAGAGTCGGACAATTCTCGATTAAATAAACTTAGCAATCACATTAATCTAAATAAAAACACTAAGCGTTTAAATCGTTTTTACAGAAAAGATAATTTTGAAATTGGCATACTCAATGTCCTTCCTCAAAATTACGAGGACCTTTTTAGTGTGATTGAAAACTCGTTTAATGTACAGTATCGAAGCCATAATTAGGTCATCACGAAATTCTCATATGAGTGTTTGGTGAGATAGGATTGATAGATAAACAGAGTTCAATAAAATTCTCTTAGAATTGAGGCTGGAATCAGGTTTTTACTAAAACTGATTCCAGCCTCATAATATAAATGTTTGTCGTTAAGCGTGACGTTCAGAAAATTAAACTATGACAAAATCTTTTAGGTGAATTAAAATTGGAAAATCTATATGCGGGTAGAATTATAATTTTGTACATCAAAATTCGCCCCTTGAAATTAAATTCACAAAAATTATTCCTATGTTTTTAATATACCTTCGAAACATATCTATTTGGTATAATTCACAACATCGGTTATTTCGCTCATAGAATCAACCAATCAAGAAAGAACAATGTTATGGGATGTTTAACATTTCCAAAACAGAAAAAAGGCATATTTGTTTTGAGTATGGTTTTGTTGTTTAATATAGTGATTCAAGGAATATTACGCCCGCAGATTGAGCATATACTTTGCCTAAATCTATGTGAATTGCATTATTCCCCTTTATAATTTCGCTTATTTCTGCTATCTCGCGTTTAATCTCATTGCCAATTATCTGACAAAATCCCTTATAATGATTTTGAGCCTGAATAAGAATATTGAACAGACCTCTTGATGGATCATCGAGATTATAATTGGTTTTGAGGTCTAAATAAACCCGCTCAAAAGGGGTTTTATATATTGCAAAAAATGTCTGGGTAGAACAAGTACGAAGATGTTTTTTATCGGCTTGACTTAATTTGAATACCGGAAGAAACAGCTCATCAATCATATTGATAAACAAATCTTCCTTGTTCTTATTGAAATAGAAGATAGCCCCTCTTGTCTGGCTTATGTTTTTCTCCAGCATAGAAACGGATATGGCATCCCATGTTCCGGTTGCCATCAGACGGTAGCAGTTACGAAGGATTTCCAGTCGATTTTGTTCCGTTTTTAATTTGCCCATCTTCATAACAAAAGTGCGGGAGAACGCGCCATATGCGAAACCTGTGGAAGTGGTTGAAGAAATGACACAGCTCCCCCGCACCTATATACGGAGTGAGCAATCATATCCATCCTCTTTCTTCTTCAAAAACTTCCACATTTTCGCACAGAAAGATGGACTAATGACTCCTCTATTTTACAAATTTATTTTCTGCAAAGATAGTAAAAATTTACCGAATGAACGTTATCTACAAGTCAATAATGCTATCCCATATGAAAATCTCCCGCTTTCAGGAACCAAAAGCAATATCTGATCTCCTTTTTCGAGAGGTTTTGTTCTAATCAGTTCATCCAAGGCAGCAAAAGGAGCAACAGAACCGACATTGCCAACCCATGTAAGATTCGTATACCACTTGCTTGTTGGAAGACTAACGCCTTTCTTCTTTAGTTCCTCGTCAAGAATGTTGTAAAAGTACATTGAAGAAATATGCGGAATTACGTATCTAATACGATTTTCATCTGCTTTGTTCTTCAGAAGAGCATGTTGGGTAGCTTCGGCGAATAGCCGCATTATATGCTCGTTCAATAATTTCACATCCTGCTTAATGCACCAGATGGACTTGTTGGAGATGTCATCTGCGCTGAATTCCTTCCAACTTTTCAGATTTCCGTCCGGTGTTTTTTCACACCATTGGTACATGCACGCAGGAAGTCTGTTTGCATAGGAAATGACTTCTACCCATTCCACTTCAAGATTGATTTCACCACTGGGTTGATTTTCCAGAAGTACCGCAGCGGCTCCATCAGAAATCATAAATCTCAGGAAATCTTTCTCGAAAGCAATATATGGTCTTTCAGTTATTTTTGCAATGTGAGCGTATTCTTCTTCAAAGAATTTCGACAACAAAGCAGGTGATGGCAATTCTGATGTAGTGCTTATTGCGTTTTGTGTATTACCGCATTTTACAGACATAAACGCTGCCTTAAATGCTTGTATTCCACTCAAACAAACACCTGCACACGATATTATCTCCATTGGTTGCTCAAATGCTGCGCCATGTATCATAGAGGCTTGAGAAGGCAACATTTGGTCAGGGGTGGATGTTCCACACGCCAAAAACTGAATAGACCTTTTATCTGCACTGTTGGGAAGGAGCTTGTCAATGGCTTCTTTGGCAAGTTCAGAATTGGAATGAGTGATGTTTTGGTTTTTATCTATGGCATAGTATCTTTTCTTTATACCATTCTGTCGCAGAATTATAGGCATTACACGTGACTTCTTGTCTCCTATTCTGCCCAGATATGCCTCAATTTCATCGTTCTCCACAGGATTGTTGGGAAAGAACGATGAGGTTTTTGTTATATAGACTTTATTGTCGGCCATAGTCACATAATGCTCGTTATGAAATCGACCGCAAAGATAATGAATAATCTGAAATTCTCCAAACAAAAGTTACTCAACCGCACTCAATCAGCCATTCTTGAGGGCAAACATGAACGAAAGGAGCATTGATACCCAAACCGCAGACGGCAGTCGTAAATGCAGGTTTGAAAGGTATGAAATCCTGTAATTCTTTCACAACAAACTAATAAACGAGACAAATAATCTACGGTATTGTTTCAACCCTTCAACAACAATTATACTTAATATCTATAAAAAGATAATCGTTAGAGCTTCAGTAATTTGTAGAGACTGATCATTTGGTTGCGAAGTTCAACCGTATTAAGCCCCATTGAAAGAGAGTCAAGGTATGCTTGACCATAAAAAATACAGATAAAATGTTTTGCGGTATTGACTATATCAATGTCATTCTTGATTTCATTATTTTCTATGGCTTTGCTAATCTGAGCTATCCATATCGCCAATTCCTTATTTCTATTTTCTAAGTATCTCTCGTGCAGATCCGGGAAATACGAACTTATTTCCAGTATTAGCGAAATATAATATCTGCTGACATTACACACCGGCATCTCCGACATAATGCTACAAATACCGGTCATCGTATGCTGGCATCCGTCCACATATTTGTTGATGAAATCCAATAGTGACTCAAACGACGGAGAAGTTATTTTATGTTTTAAATCTTGTTTGTCAACAAGGTAATGTTTAACAACTTCGTGGAACAGATTTAATTTACTGCCGGCATAATATGTTATAGCTCCCCTCGTCATGTTTGCTTCTTTTTCTATGTCACTGATGCTGACCGAGTCGTATTGACGGGTCAAGAAGAGCCTGAATGCGGCTTTATAGAGCTGTTCTCTTCTGTTGTTCTTATACATACGAAGACGCTTTTAATCCACAAAAAATAGAAAAGATTTGGCAAATGCACAAATCTTTTCTTATCTTTGTAATTGCATTACAATCATAGAGTATTGTAGGTGACAGGCAGTCGTGAATGCGAAAATGTGGAAATTTTCTTGAAGAATCACACTGCCTGTTACCTTTATAATAACGATTATTATCCATATCTCATATTCAAGCAGATGATATTGAAATGTTGTGTCTATCCATTGATTATTAAACGTTTGAAAATTGTAGCCTTATCGCTATCCATTTATGTCACGGATAATCTGCATTGTCATATTGAGAGGTACGGCTTTCCGATGTGTTTTACATATAGAGTATTGAGGCTTATATCACGTCTGTAACCTAAACAGGCTTACATTCGGACAATCCATATTTTCTCAATCTCGAATAGAGGGTCGGGCGTGTTAGTCCCAATATTGAGGCGGCGACGGTTTTATTGTTTTTGGCCAATTTCATTGCCTCTATTATCTCTTGCCTGTCCTGACTGTTTTCACGGCATGTTCTGGACGGAGGTTCAAAGTGTAAATGCCGTGCCTTTATCAGAGGTGAGTCGCACGAAAATACGGCATTGTTGATGCAACAGCGCAGTTCGCGAATATTACCTTCCCATTTGTGGCTTGTCAGATGTCTTTTCGCTGATACTGAGAATCCTTTCGCTGATATTTGAGGATTATTCCGAGTAAGTTGTGAGACAAAGAATTCGGCGAACGATACGATTTCATCCCGGCATTCCCTCAATGAAGGGACATAGAGGGAATATTGCCGGATTATGTCATAAAACTCGCGGAGCAATATGCCGGATTTCATCATAGCGGAGAGATCTTTTGAAGACGAGGTTATTATCCGCGCGTTGAATCTTACAGGGTTCGATAAACCGACAGGATAATACACACCGTCTTCGATGGCATGGGACAATATTGCCTGCGCAGCCAATGGCATGTCTCCAATTTCGTCAAAAAACAATGTCCCGTTGAACGCCCGCTCAAATAACCCCGGACTCTTTCTGCTGCCTGTACCCACCAATTGTTCCGGAATCGACGCCACATCCATTAGAGAGCATTTTACAGAGACGAAAGCCTTGTTGAATCTACTGCTGTCATTGAATATGCGTCTTGCGATCACACTCTTTCCTACACCGGACTCACCGTATATAGTCAAAGGGGCAGTTAATGGTGCAAACAATCTTGCCTTACTGATGCACGCCTTATATAGTGTTCCCTGATATTCGTACAACTCCTCGCAGCTTTCTTTATCCGCGACAATCCGCGAAACAAGCATACAAAAGTCTTTGCGATTGATGAAGCGCTTGTCGATATAATCTATTGCGCCTTTCCGTATAAGACTAATGAGAAGTGCATTGTCATCTTTATCAAGAGCGCATAGGACAGGGGTGGCAGGGCTAAGCTCCAATATGTCCGTTACAAGTCTCATACCATCACAAAGATGGCAAGACACATAAATGACGATAATGTCGAAAAGGCCGTTAACAATCATCCTTCTCGCAATCTTGTGATCGTCGAAATACCTCACTTCAAATTTATTTTTGTCTACCCATTCCGCCAACCGTAGGCAAAAGGTGCGGTCGTGGTCATAAATGAGAATCTTCTTCATTTATCAGGCAATATCGCAACTGTTTAGTTAAACCATACTCTGTCGGTGATCAATTCACGCAATACATGATACATAACAAATGTAATGTTTTGATTGTTCGAATCCAACGGTTTTTACTGTCGGAACTTTACATATGTAAAATCATTTTACATATATTTGTGATTTACTGGCACTTCTGAAAAGATGACAATACTTAACTCTCAATCCTGTTAATTAGGAACATAGCAAAAAATTCCATTAGAGACCGAACAAAAATAGTTCAAAAATATATGTTAATGTCACAACTCAAACAATGTAAAAAAATAGATACAATAAATGGATTTAATTTCACTTACCGAGACAGAGTTCTTCCGAAAGCTGACCGACGGAGAGAACGACAACCTACACATAGCCTACAAGGACTTTGTGCTTCAAGACAGCAAGAGCAGTTGGCCGACTCAATATGACTCTATATCAACAGTATATATAAATTAAACGTATCAGACCTATATGGTAAAAGATTCCACTCAATGCAATTGCGACGGAGTCGCGGAAGGTCATATCGAAACGACAATCGGTATGACCGGAAATAACAAGTCACTTGACAGCGAATCGCTCAATATCTTTATTCTGATTGAGCATGAGTTTTTCATCGGCGTGGAGACCGGGGAACTCGATAATCTCAAAGATACATACGCTACATTCACAAAGACGGTTGTCATGCTTTTTCACGGCAGCCACAACAAATCGGAGGTACATTCAGCACTAATTGTAGCCGAGGATCATCTGACAATCATCCTTGAAGATTCCACCCATCTTGACGAGAATTTTCTCCGCTTTGTAGAGCGTGCAATCAAATTCATCAAGCGTTATATTGACCGAATTGGGGAATGGGTGAAGAATAACCCCATGTACGACGGCGAAGTTGCAATCGTATCCGCAACCGTTTCAGAAGACAGCATTGCCGTTGAAGAAGTATCGTCTATCCAGTGGGAGGGTAAATTTACAGAATTGGTAGAGCTTGTTCTCGCGCTCCTGATTTCGGGGAAAATATCCGCTGAAACCGATGCCGAGTTTATCAGGACTATATTCCGTGTCTTCGGTGTCAAGAAGAGTCTGACCGAATACTATAAAGCCCTGAAAAAGATTGAAGAGAAGCATCCTAAGGATGATGACATGCCCGGTCGTTGCAAGGCACTTCGGCAGTTGCTCGAAGACACCGAGAAGGAACTTCAACGCAGGTACCTCGGCAGAAGGGCATGAAAAATCCGCAGCCATACGGATTTGCCGTACAACTGCGGATATGATAAGGATCAGTCGCTGTTAGCTTCCTGTGCCAGACGTACCTTCTCTCTAAGTACAATCTCTCTCACGTCCTGCTTCACTTGGTCGTAATTGTCCTGTATCGCTATCTCCATAGCCTCCTTTGTAGGAATGTCAGTCAGAATGGGGATAGGCTTGTAAGCCTTCTCTTCCCTCGCTACCGCTTTTGTGTCCACCACAATCTCGGCATGGAATATCTTCTGGTCGATACGCTCGTCGAAGTTGTCGCTCACCGCTCCGACGAACATTCCCTGCGTAAGCGTGGAAATCTTGCTTGCCGGAATAAGGCTGTCCATCTGCGTATTGATGGAGTGGCTCACGTCCTGACGGTTGATTGATATGGACTGACGTTTCTGGAGAACCTTGCCGAAACGCTCGGAGAGGGTCTTGGCGGTTTCACCGACAACCTGTCCGGAGAATATGTTGCCGACGGTGTTCATCACAACCGCCGCCTCCTTGTCGCCATAATCACGTTTCAACTGAGAGAAGTCCTGAAAGCCGAGGCAGACAGCAACCTTATTGCTTCGCGCCGTGGCGATGAGATTGTCGAGGCCCTTGAAATATATCGTCGGTAGCTCGTCTATGACCACACCCGATTTGAGCATATTTTTCTTGTTGATGAGCTTGACAATACGGGAATTGTATAGACCGAGGGCGGCACCGTAGATGTTCTGACGGTCAGGATTGTTTCCGACACACAGTATCTTCGGATGCTCCGGGTTGTTGATGTCGAGGGTGAAGTCGTTGCCTGTCATTACCCAGTAGAGTTGTGGCGAAATCATACGCGACAGCGGGATTTTAGCCGATGCTATCTGACCTTGGAGCTGGTCCTGCGCCCCGCCTTTCCATGCGTCCATAAACGGCGAGAGATAATTCTCCAGTTCACGGTATGATGTGAGTATCGGAAATATATCCTCATAGTTGCGGTTAAGAAACTCGATCGCGTGGGGGAAGGTGCAATACTTGCCACCCTCGTAAATTTTCAAAAACCAAATAATAGCGGCCAACAGGATAATAGGCGACTCCACAAAGAAATCACCCTGCTTCTGAATCCACGTCTTATTCAAATTTAAGAGGATGGTGTATGCCGATTCGTATGCGTCGGCAATATCGGTCATGAAATCCGGGTGTATCGGGTTGCATCTGTTGCTGCGCATAGGGTCATCGAAATTGATTACATAGAACTTTACCCCCTTCGGGTACTTGTCCTTGTTCTTCTTCAGATGATTATACACGATTGTGGAGAGATCCGGGAAATTTGAAATGTAGGCTAAGCACCCGGCGCCGTGTCATATAATCATGACCGGTTTCCAAATACTCGCCTCCGAACCGGACGTACACCTTCCAGCGTATCCGGCTCTCCGTTTTGATATTCAGTCTATGCCTT
>NZ_CAJTCF010000006.1:0-52546 GCF_910574735.1 Duncaniella muricolitica
CTTTTCGTCAAGCCATATGTCATAGGACTGTTCCGTGCGCTCGAAGCGCACCATCTCAAATAGTTCGTCCATGCCCTCGGGCAGGCACATCCATATTGCATCTGCGGTTTTCATACCGCAAATTTAACACTTTTCTCAAAATCCATGCACCGCCATTTCGGCTTGACCCAGAAATTGCGTTTTCTCTCGGTGCCACTATTTTTTCTTTCATTGCCTTTCATCCTTTGATGAAGTGTTGATGAATAACCGATGAGAAGAAAAAGCACTGAAAAACAATAGTCTGTCTCTCTTTTCATCAGTTCATCAAATTTCAACGAGAAAAAATTATAAATTATCTAACATCTGCTGGGTGACGGTGTAGTAGCGTCCGCAACGGCGGGTCTCGACGTATGTTTCTTCGTTGAGGAACATACCGACGGTGTAGGTCGTATAGCAGAACGAGTTGGAGGCGGGTCTGAGTTTCCAGCAGTCCTGCACCACCTTCCGGAGCTGGCTACGGTCAGCCTTGACTTGACGGTAGCCGAAAAGACTCAGGATGTCGTTGAAGCAGAAATCAACCTCGTCGATTTTGCGCGAGTCCATTATCTCGGTCAGCAGCTCGGCAAGCTCCAGCTCCACACGGTTGCGGTTGGCGCGGATGATTCTCTGCAATGCCTCGGTGTCGAGTAGCTCGGGATTGAACCACATGCGGCTTTCCTCGGCGGTTATCAGCTGCCGATAGGTCAGGGCATGGAGAAATGCCGGTATCTCGTAGCGGATTTTCTCCAGAAACGTGGTGTCGTCCGTTGTGAGCCTCGGAACCTTCCGCACCCAGTAGCGTGTCTCTCCGGGGTCGATGACCACGGGGAGATACTCGTTGTTGGAGCACAGCACGAATTTGGCGAAGAAGCTCACCTCCTCGCGGTCGCGTCCTTTTGCCTCCATCTTGTAGTTGTAGGTGGTGCTGAGATTCTTCAGACGCTCGGAGTCCTCGCGCTTGTTGAGCAGCACCTCGTCAACCACGATGACGAGTTTACCGTTCCAGTCGTCGTTAAACTGGCTGCGGAAGTTTTCGTTGGTGTTGAACGTGACATTAGCCTCAAAGAGCAGTTTTAGGAAGTTCAGGAAGGTTGATTTTCCAGTGTTGCGTTCCTCCGACACCAAAAGCAGAATCGGAAGTTTCTGCAACGGCATGGTGTAGAGGATTTGCAGGTAGTCAAGACCGAGGTCGTACTGTTCGCCAAAGATGTGGCGCACAAGAGATTCGATGCACGGCCATTCTCCCTCGGCGGGGATATGGCTGAGTGGCGAATACTTGTTCTTGAAACTGCCGACTACCGGCTGGTAGTCCAGATGAGAGGGAACACAGCAGAAACCGTCGTATTTGGGGACGTTGGCGAGAAAGTCCTTGCCGTAGTCCTGACGGATTGCCTCGATTGTCCACGGGATGCTGCGCTCGATGAGCTGTCCGGCGGCGTTTGGCTGTCGGACAATCTTGTAGTAGGTGGTGCCGATGCGCTCAAAGCGGTCTTCGGCGGGAGGTGTAACTATTACGTCTTCCATCGGCTCAGTCATCGTTAGAGGGGTTGATAATAGAGTTAACTTCCCGCAGGCTGTAGCGGGTGCTTCCGTTCACCTTGAATGGGTGTAGTCTGCCGTCCTTGGTCATGTTATAGACCGTGGTCTCGCAGACGCCGAGCCGCTCGGCAACCTCTTTCTTGGAGATTGACCTGTCCTGCTCCGCCTCCATGTAGAGGGGGAGCAGACGCTCGCGGGTGGCTTCGATTGTGTCCACCACAAGCTGATGAAGGTCAGAGAGGTGAACGTTGAGGAGGATATTTGGAGAGTCAGGGTCGAGTGCCGACGCCTGAAGGAGGTCAAAAAGATTCAATTTCATCTGAGGGAAATGAATTTGAAGAGTTATATCGCCGAGTAACTCGCATCACCAGCAGCCCCGGCGACGAAAGAGGCTGCGGTGACGTGTCCCCGAAAGGACATAAGAAGGGCTGTCGGCTATGCTTCGCTAAAGCCGACGGTTGTTGCTGCCTCCCTGTCAGGGTCGGCAAAGGGCGTAGTTCACCCTTTCCCACATCGTGCCGAAAGGCAACGACATGAGAGGCATCTGTTCCTTATACGGGGCAGATACAATGGCGGTTGTGTCTTACTTTGCAATAAGGTAAGGCATACGCATACGCATTTTTTCTTCTTTTTAATTGATTGCTTTTGACGTACAGATTCTGTACGGGCACAATTATGGCTGTCCGCTCTCTTATTATTGGCTTGTTACGGCTCACTTATGGACACACATCGTGCTGCACCGCCTTATAGTCTGTGGTTCTCGGTGAGATACGGGTGTCGCAAATGTAGGCCTGTAACGGCTCTATGACAGCTCATGGCTGTGCCTCTCTTTCTTCCTCTGCCGTTTTGCCACGAATTTAATCCGTTGACCATCGCTTCCTTAAGGCGAGTTGTTGCCGGGTTAAACCGTTGCGGTACATTCCGCATTCAACAGCAGGTTCTTCATAGTGATGCCGGAAACAGTGTTCCGGTCTTTCTGATTGAGGTACCTCTTTTTATTCGCTATCGCTTGAATGTCCGGCATGGCATCCATTCGGGAAACATCGTTCCAAGCCCGGTATATAAAGATGAACGTGTCGCGTCCGGTATGCTCTGCCCTCAATCAATCGTTACATAAAGATAACAAAAATTTTTGAGGATTCCAAATCCGCACAAATTTCCGCCGGTGTGTTCAATCTTGCCAGCTATCCTGTTTATGATGTAGGTGTGACAAAAGTTGCCACAAGCATCTCGCTTGAACATAGACACCGGTGTCAGTGTAAAAGTCGGGTTCATACCCGCACACCGATTGGGTTCGCCGGCTGCGAATTTCAAGCACACACTTTCGTGGTTGTGCGTCAGTTGTCCGACCTTATGGGTCGAATCATAGTGAGTCAGCCCACTCTTGGACTGTGGGATATGTATGCGTCGGATATGGTCGCAACCGTCCCGGCAGAGCAGTCTGACGCTCCGCTATGGTCGCAAAATTTGCCACCGCAACTTTCCTAACAAAGCTTTGTTCAAAAAAGTTCAGCGAAGAATCATTTTTTCGATTTGTCCAGTGGTTGCCGAAATCTGTCCAGCTTTAGTCTTCTTTTCAGCGCAAAGATAATGCGAGCATATTCTTTCTGTATAGAATTCTTATATTGACGTATCGCTCATTTCACATATGATTGTAATATATATTTTGGTAACATTGCCATGAAAAAGGAGTCATGACCATTTATCACCTCTCTTTTGCTTGCTCCAACTTCTTTTCAGACGGAGATAATAGATTGATTATCTTTGTATCGTTGAGATAAGGTTCAAGTATTGGCCAATCTCTGACAATATATTTATCTAAAGGATTTGCCTTTATTATCTTACTTAGATAAGATATAATATCATTCTTATTTCCAATAACACAAGCCGCACCAAATTTTTCAAAATTAGAATAATCAATAAACTTGTTATCGAATATTTTTTCTTTAACCTTGGTCTTTATTTTATCTGCTGTATTTCTCTCACGTTTTAATCTCGCATATTGATAATTAATAATTATTGCGCCATCTGTAAGTTGAGGATTGTCAAAATATGGTTTCAGCAGAGATATGACAGAATCATAATTCTCGGTTTTAAGTAGCGAGAAGGCGTAAGCAATAATTTCACTTTTTGTTAGTGAAGTTTTTACTAATTTTTCTTGATATAAGTCCACCAATTTTTCATGGTCATTGATTAGACTATAATAGTGTTCGAGATATTCATCCTTATTAAGAATACCCTCATAGAATTTTGTTAGTTCATCGTTGTTATTCTGATATGCAAGGATGGACATTATTTGCTCATTAGCCTTATAGCTATTTGGCAACGTGCGAAATATTTCAAGTGCATCCTCAAAATATTCTTGTCCCATTAAAAGTTTGCCTTTTAGGTACTTATAACTATCAGAACATATATAGTCTGTTTCAAATTCCTCAAAAGTTTCCAGCACCTTATTGAATTCATTTTGACAATTATACCAGTGTACTAACTCAATGTATATCTTTTCAATAAAAGCCTCATTATCCGCTTTCGAATAAAATTCCAACGAATCTCTTATTCTTTTTTCTGAAAGAGCTTTAGACTTTGTTAAACGAAGAATATGAAGCGTTTGCGGATGATACTTATATTTAGTAGTAATCTCATTACACAGCGAATCTAATTCTTCGGCCATTTTTTGCCTGTTATCAGCATATACTAGCTGAATATACCTAACACGATAAGAGTAAGCCATGTTGTCAATGTAAGGGAACAATTGCAAACTCTTATTAATATTATCTTCTATAGTTTTAGCAACAGATGGGAAATCATCCTGCTTAACACGATCTTCCCAAAAATCCAGTAATGATGAAACGTATGAGTTAATGATATAGTAATCATTATTAAACTTTTCACTGGCAAGAGAAAGGTAACTCAATGATTGCGCAGCATCTGATGAACGGTTAGCTGCAATCTCATAATAACGCTCATTTGTTGGATCTAATCGTATTAACTCATCGAAGTATTTCCGTACTTCATCATCCTTCATCTCTTTTTTAAGATCGGCTTCTAATTCCAGAAGCTCAATCTTGAATCTTCCGTCCTCTAAATCAAAAGTATTTTTAGCCTGCAATTTCTGTAATACAGTTATTGGATGCCGCAATCCATACGCTTCCGAAACCAGGTCATTTAGTTCCTTCTGCTCTTCCGATGTAAGTTTAGGAAAATGTAAACGCTTTCTAGTTCGTCTATTTTCGTTATTTTTAGATTGATCCGCCTTTTGCTTTCTAATATACTCTAAAAAGTCATTGGCAAAATTATCCTCAAAATGGTCTTTAAGTTTCTTACAATCTTCTGCCAAAAACTTATTTTCCAAACTTAACCTATTATTTTCTGTAAGTTCTTTTATAATTGTTTCCTGATGTGCACGACTAAGGAAAGCATCATCAATAGGAAGTGCTCCGTTATTAAGTTTGTGGTTAATCTCCGCAAAAAGTTCATCAAAGCCATCAATCTCCACAAAGAAAACCCGGTCTCTCCAAAGTAGTTTTTTTAGTTCTGCGCTAATATTGCGTTCCCCCTTCCTAATGCACCAGTATATTCCATTCTTAAAGTAGTCTTCATGTTGAAGTAGATACGTTAATATATCCATAATAGAGCGATCATTGCCGGCATATCCTACGACTATCAACCCGAAATCCTTGGCAAATTCTTGAAATTTCATTTTCATGTTCATTTCCAAAGACTCGGTTTCTCTAAGGGTTGTTTTTATATCATCAAATAGATAGTCCCCATGTAATTTAATTATTTTAGGCCTAGTGGATGTTACACTTATTCCTGAAATAGACGAATCATGAGCACAGACTATTGGTCTATTTTTTGAAAAGCGATAGAAGGCTTCATTTAGCAAATCATCAAAATTTGTAGTAAAAACAGTATTGAAGAATCCCTGTTCTATTAATTTTACTAAATAAGCGTAACCAATTGATGGTGTTTTCCCAGATACTTCATGCTCAACAAAAATCCTACGATGGCGTTGTAGGTCATATCTATTTTCAAATAGAGCTGAATATGCATTGCTTTCCTCATACCAATCGGGAGCATTAGTAGAAGAGAAGAATTCCTCCAAAGTCATTTCAGAAGTTTTATCGCTTTCTTGATAAACTTCTTTTTTCCATGTGTCAATCAAATTTTGACCAGATCGTATTCCTGAAGTTATTGAAGCGCCAGAACCTAACAAAACAGAATAGTTTGGAGCTTTCATTCCTGTCGCTTCGTAATTTTCAGATGCATTACCAATAAATCTTATCAAATCTGCAACTGTCTTTCTTTTATGCGATAGTTCTTTTAAGGTCATGGTCATAATTATACTGATGATATTACTTAAATGATATTTCTACCAATTTATAAGTTCTGAATTTAAGAGAAAATCAATTAATCCGATTGTTACAATGCCTTCTTCATTCCTTTTGGGTTTAATGTAGTCTTTAACGATGATGATTTTTTTGAAAGAATCATCAATGTTAAGCAGGGAGGCGGACTCTTGACGTTCTTTGGCATCAGTAGGCATTATAAAGGCCGACTGAATGTAGTAACGTTGGCTACCTTGATTCGCCACGAAATCCACTTCGTATTGCTTGCGGATTCTCTTGCCGTCTTTATCCGTTGTCCGATGCTCCACTACGCCTACATCGACTTGGAAACCACGTATTTTTAATTCATTATAAATGATATTCTCCATAATGTGGTTTTCCTCCTGCTGTCTGAAATCAAGGATTGCATTACGGACACCCACATCCGTGAAATAATATTTTGACAGGGTGTTTATATATTTCTTACCCTTGATGTCATAACGTATTGCTTTTTCTGTTAAAAATGACTCACAAAGGTACGTCAGATAGTTATCGATTGTCTTATTGGACAAAGATACGTTTTTTAGGCTTTTGAAGGTGTTTGCCAACTTATTAGGATTGGTCGGAGAACCTATTGCAGACGCAATTATCTGAATCAATTCTTTTAGTTCAGATTCTCCTTTAATCTTATATCTATCAACTATATCATTGATATAGACTGTTGAATATAACCTTTTAATATAGTCAATTTTCTTCTTCGGTGTTTCTAATGTTAATACATGGGGAAGTCCTCCGTATGTGTAATAATCAGCCCATGCTTCAATTGGATGCCTACTATCCACTGACATAAATTCACGGAAAGAGAGCGGGTATACATGAATCTGATCGCCTCGACCTCTGAACTCTGTGATTATGTCCGTAGACAAGAACCGGGAGTTGCTTCCTGTGACATATATATCGGCATTCGCTACTTTAAGGTAGCTATTAAGCACATCCTCAAATTCTGGGACATGCTGAACTTCATCAAGAAGTATGTAATACATCTTGTCATCGACCATCTTAGAGTCGATGTGAGCAAGCAACGCATCCGGATCACGAAGGGCCGCATTTCGCCTATCCTCTAAATCAACTTTAATGATATGATCAACTGGTGTTCCTTGTTCTTTCAGATAGTCACCGAATAAATGAAACAATAGATATGACTTGCCAGATCTTCTTAACCCGGTAACAATCTTTATAAGCCCATTATGCTTACTGGCAATGAGTTGATTGAGATAATAGTCACGCTTAATAATCATATTCCATTCCAAAACGTTGGTCATTTGACCAGATTTCTGGAATGCAAAAGTAGTCATTATATTTTGCTCCTCCAAATATCCACTCCAAAAAAATGGCCATTTGCCCATTTTTTTGGAGCACGAACTCATATATACCTTTACCACATGTCATTCTCTTTCTTGGACATGGCAGCTATTTCGTCGGCTATCTCCTCGGAGGATAGCTTGATGTAGTCCATGAAGGTCTTTTGGGTCTTGTGGCCGCTGACGTGCATCATCTGGAGGATGGTGTACCTGTGGCTGAGATACATGTTGGTGATGCCGGTGCGTCGGGCGGTGTGGCTTGTAACACACTCATAGCGCGGCACAATCACGTTGCCGTTGAGGTCGGTCTCCGGTTCCTTTTTCTCTTTTCTCAACGCCTCCTTCTGTTTCATTGTGAGCTTGGTCTGCACCTTCTCTTTCAGTGACGGCAACTGCTCCGAAAGGTCTTTGAGAATATCCTTTATGTAGCGGTTCAGCACCTGCTCGTTGGCTTTCGGTATGTTGTAGCCATACTTCTCGCAGATGGTAATCAGATTCTCATTGAGAATGGGAATGGTTACCTCGGTCTTGGTCTTCTGCTGGACAAGGCGGATTATGCGTGTTCCCTTGCGGGTGGTCTCAAAATTGTCAGCATTGAGGTTGTTATAATCGCTCACTCGCTGACAGGTGTAGCAGCCGATGAGAAAAACATCACGGATATGCTCCTTCTTTCCGGTAAGTGGCATTTTGTAGAGGGCTTGCAATTCCTCTTCGGTGAGATAGATCTCGACAGCCTTGTCGCGGTCTTCAATCTTCTTCTTGACAATGAGAGCTGCCGCTCTCTGATTATCGTGTACGCCGTCAATGAATGCCGCGTTGATAAGAGCCTTCAAATTTGTCAGATGCTTGTTGACAACCTTTGCCATGTAACCGTGCTTCTGCAAATAGTTGATGTAGCGCGACACAAACGCACGGTCAATATCCGCCCACCCGAATTTGTGCAATGGGTCAAAACCTTCATAGACACCGACAAAACTTTTCCA
Organism: Duncaniella muricolitica; assembly: GCF_910574735.1. Lineage (NCBI taxonomy): Bacteria > Pseudomonadati > Bacteroidota > Bacteroidia > Bacteroidales > Muribaculaceae > Duncaniella > Duncaniella muricolitica. Next base: position 8,230 of record NZ_CAJTCF010000006.1, read on the forward strand.
TGCCTTGCAGGTGCCGGGGGCATAGTCGTCACTGCCAATCTTTCGCGCCCCGCTCTTGATGTCATCGACAAACTGAACGAGGAACGGCCAGATAAGGCGATTCTTCTCGTCCTCGATGCGTTTCTTTTCCTCGGCTTTCTTGCGGGCTTTTTCTTTCGCCGTCTCACGTTTGGCGATAGCCTTACGCTCGGCCTCGGCGGCTTCCTCCATCGCCCGGCGTTCAGCCTCCACCTTATCCGGCTCGGAGATAAAGCGCACATCCATGTCAAGAGCCTCACGGTCAAAGTTCACCTTTGCGAGATGCGCCTTGACTATGCCCTCAATCTGTGTCAGCTTGGCGTGAAGCTGATAATTCTTCTTCTGATGCGCCAGCCATGCGCGAGGCGATGCCGTTGCCTTCTGCCAGTCGGCAACTTCGACCTGAAGCATGGTCGAAATCAGCACATCAACCTTGCGGGTATGGATGCGGATAAAGAGGGTCGCTATGTCCTTCTTCAAATCCTTGGTGCGGACATGAAAGGGGGTCAATTTCTTCGCGGGACGAAGCGACTGCGTCGATGATTTCGGAGAGGGTGATTTTGTCATATCTTCGATGTTATAAATTTCTGAATGGCGGCGTTTGCATTCGTTCACAATCAGCCACTTTGGTTCTGCAAATATAACAACCCAAACCGCAATTTGTCAAGTCGGGTCACCACGCAGGTCACCACGTTTTTTGAATAAATCTGTAAATCCCCAAAATTCATTACAGTTTATATTGCGCTACTATTCAGTATTTTGCCTAAATCAACCATTCAAATTCATTCGTATTCATTCAGAAACTCAGGTGCTGGTGGCACCACGAACCTAAATTTTAGGAGAAGATAAAACACTGAATATCAATGATATTCGGTGTTTTTCTCATTTTAGGGGTAGCGCAGAATGCGGAAAAATGATGAAATCGGCAGGTGTAGATTTGGTGGAGATAAATATTACACCGACTTGCTCCACCAGTTGTTATCATACCGAACTGATATTCCGCATTTTACATCATTTTGCCTTGATGGTGAATGTCGCTCATTTCGAGTGAACATTAACAAGAACATTGACATGGAGGGTGAATTTTTCGAGAAAAAGTCGAGTGGCGAAAATGAGTCGCAGGTGTAAATCCAGTGTTACACCGAATAAAGCGAACAATTTAAAAGCCATTTGCGTCCATCTTACTTGATTATCTAATTAAGTACAATTGCAACCGTAATACCAACTGATATTCAGCACGTTAATTATGACTACTGAAAACTTCCGAAGTTTTCATGCCACAAATTTAGAGTATGTTTAGTTTTAAACCAATTTAAACATTAAGGAGCACACAAAACCCTCAATCAGAGTGTTGAAAGGAGAAAAAGGTTTTTGAATATGCATAAAATATTCTTCTATCAGACACATCTGACCGAGGGTCAATGGTCTTATATAAACAAAGTATTCTTTGAAAATGATTGCAGACACCGCAAATATTCCTTGCGCTCCATATTCGAGGCCGTTCTCTATCTTTTGGTTAGCGGCTGCCAGTGGCGCATGCTTCCAAAAGACTTTCCCAAATGGCAGGCAGTGTACTGGCATTTTCGCAAATGGAGACAAGACGGAAGAATTGAACACTGTATTGAGAAACTTGTCATGAAAATACGAAGGAAGCGAAGACAAAATGAACTTCCGACCATCGGAACTCTTGACGCACAAAGTGTAAAATGGGGCAATCGCCACAGCGACAACGGTTTTGATGCAAACAAGAGGGTAAAGGGCATCAAACGTAACATTGTGGTTGACCGCAACGGATTCATTCTTGGCAGGACTGTCGACACAGCGTCCAAACATGATTCCAAATTGGCTTTCAGACTTTGTCAAGTGACTGCATATACATGGAGAACTCTCAAAAAGATTCTCTCTGACCGAGGTTATCGAGGTGAAATAGCAGAGCAGATAAAACAAGATCTGCAGATTGAACTTGAAGTCAGTAATACGCCTGACGGAGTCAAGGGATTCACTCCCAAACCCCTCAGATGGGTAGTTGAGAGAACATTTGCATGGCTTGACAGTTTCCGCAGATTGACTAGAAACTATGAAGCCTCTACTGAATCCGCAGAAGAGATGATTGACTTCGCAACTATTAAATTGCTCCTAGCTCACTTGTAAAATTAAATTTCAGTTAAAACTAAACACTCTCTAAGATACCATTAAAGCCACAAGACAAAATGAAACTATCCAATGAAAGCTACTTTTCCTTGAACTTCATCGCGAGGAAAAGAGCCAACAAGGAGGGTGAGCTGCCGATAACCCTCCGTATCACGATGAACGGACAGCGTGCTGAAATATATGTCAACCGCACTGTCAGACCCGATGTCAAGCTGCTTGTCGCTACGCCTTGTAAGATTCCCGTTCTGAAACAGGCGGTTCTGTTTAGCTGCATGACCGGACTTCGCATAAGCGACATCCTGCAACTCTCATGGGAGCATATCCAGATGGGACAGGATGGAGGCTATCTTATCAGAATGTGTACTGAGAAAACTGAGGAAGAAACCAACCTTCCTATCAGCGATGAGACTCTCGCACTCTGCGGTGAACGTTCGGAAGGTTTGATTTTCAAAGGTCTCAAACGCCACATGGTGAATCATCCTCTGAAAGAGTGGATTAAATCCGCTGGCATTACCCGACGGATAACCTTCCATTCGATGCGCCACAGCTTCGCTACGTTGCTTGCCGCCAACGGCGTAGACATTCTCACCATCAGCAAGATGTTGACCCACAAAAGCGTGAAAAACACGCAAATCTACGCAAAAGTCGTCGATGAACGAGCGAGAGAGGCATCTATGGTCATTTCGCTGAAATAGATGCGATTGGCTCGGTTTTCAGAAAAATGAGTTATATTTGCAAATGAAAAATGTAACGAAAATGGATATAACCGAACAGCAATATGAATCAGCTCTCCGTCGCATAGAGGTACTATTACCTCTTATTTCGGATAACACTCCATCGACAGATGCTAATGCCGTCGAACTTATCGAGGTTTCAGAGATTGTCAGAGAGTATGAACAAAAGCATTTTCCTATCGGGCAATCTTGATTGACATTTAGCAGTATGCAGTGCCACTCCATTAACTCGGGGTGGCACTTTTTATGTCGCTGAACATCATTAGGGTTGTGTTCGTTATAAAAATTGATGAATTTTTCACAAAATTAAAAGAATGAAGAACGGACATATCCCCGAACACTGGCAACTAAAGTTATGGATTGGCTTAGCTGCTCTTGCGCTCGCCGCAGTTGCCCGACAATCCGCTATAGACACCGGCGGCATGAGTAGTTTCAATGCCAATCTGATATTTATCGGCATTATCGTTGCCTTTGTACTGTTTTACTTGGGATTCAGCGATTTTTTTATCAAAACTTTCGAGTCTGCCTTCCAGAGCCTTTTCAAATGGCTCGGCTTTCAAGAGCGACAATGAGGTCAAGGACGCTCTTTATGAAGGATTCCGCAGGGAGTTTGCAGATGAGCGAAAAAAGCTCTATGACGTGGTGAACGACATGCGCTACAAAGCCCAGTCGATAATCTGGGGGCAATGGTGGCGTGCTACCCCACATTGGGTCTATGCCATCTTTGCGGTTCTACTTCTCGCCGCCGGAGGCTTCGGCTACGGATTCTTCTATCTGTTGAATCAGAACAGCCGACTTATCGAAGCCGAATGGCTCTACCGCAGAGAGCGTACACTCTACAAGAGCGAAAAAGAACTTCAACTCCTATTGAATCACGAAAAGGATTTCTTCACAGGATCGTCCCATGAGCAGGACAGCATCAAAGACGTAATCCGCTAATGGGAGCAAAAAGACGATTTCGACAAGACTTTCCTCTACTTCAACCCATCCGAAGACTAATTCCAACGCCGCCGAGAGGGTGGTGGCTCTCGGCGGCGTTTTGTCTATAATTGTCTGACATCGTTGTCGGTAGTTGCAAAATTTATCTTTGTTTTGATTGTAATCTCAGATTTTATATGTAACTTTGCGTTTAACATCAAAGAATTGTAATCAGTAAGCAAAACAAGTGAAATGGAATCACAGAAGATAAACAGGATAAAGATTGCGTTAGTTGAGAACGGTAAAACCGGCAAATGGCTTGCCGAGCAAGTCGGTAAAAATGAAGCTACGGTTTCCCGATGGTGTTCCAACAAGATGCAGCCCTCCCTTGATACGCTTGTGAGGATTTCAGAGTTACTTGATATTGATGTTAAAGACTTAATCGTAAGCAATAAAGCATAGTCATGGACAAGAAAGAAATATTTGACAGAATTGAATATGTAGTGGCATGTGTCGGAGCTTTCGCACAGCGATATAATCTCTCCAATATGCAGGCCTACGCATATCTGCGCCGTTTCACAGGCATAGATTTCCTTCTTGATTGCTATGCTGCCGAACATACCCTTTCCATTGATGACGCTGTTTCAGACCTTCAGGTCATTTGCCAACGGGAAGGAGGGAAAATATGATACGCCTCTATCACGGGTCAAACGTAGCCATTGAGCATATTGACCTCTCACGCAGTAAGCGTGGCAAGGATTTCGGACAGGGCTTCTATCTCAATGCCAATCCCAACCAAGCTATGGAAATGGCAGTCCGGACAACCCGATTTCTCAACGAAGGAGCTGCCACTTTATCGTGCTTTGAGTTCGATGAAGACGAGGCTGCAAATAACGGGCTTAACATAAAGATTTTCCCTGACTATTCCGAAGAATGGGCGGAATTTGTGGTGATGAACCGCAAGAACAACTCCGACATTCCGGCTCATCCCTACGACATTGTTATCGGGCCTATTGCCGATGATACTGTTGGCGTTCAGATTCGCCGTTTCATAATGGGCTATCTGTCGGCATCTGCATTGGTCGAAGAACTGAGATTCAAGGGCGACCATGCTGTACAATACTTTTTCGGCACACCCAAAGCCATACAACTCTTAAAACGCATCGAATTATGACACAAGACATACAGTTTCAAATAGAATGCCTTGCGGCAGAACTTGCCGAGATGCTTATGGCAGAATATGGCTGGGACATACACCGCGCTCTCGACGAACTATATTCATCAACCACCTTCGCCAAGCTCAATGACCCCGAATGTGGCCTCTACTACCAAGGCGCAGTATATATCTTCCAATTCCTCAAATCCGAAATCGAAACCGGCAAAGTCGCGTAAAAATATGGCAAAGAAAGCCAAATCATATTCACAGGTGCAGGCTACCGAAGCTTTGGAGCAGCTTGGTCATGGCGGCACTTCGGCGTCGGAGTTCATTTACGACCTCCTGCGCATCTTCGCCGGATATGGCGACGGTCAGATACGCCGTACCAAGGACGGCCCCGGCAATCTTGCTAAAGATGGCGAGACAGTCCTTATCAAGAATCTTGTCGCATATCGCGAAACCGTTGTCAATACTCTCGACGGCGATTGCTCTAAGATGTACGATGTCATCAACGCTATGCGCGATGACGCGAAGATTGCCAAGCACTCTCCACGTCTTCACATCACAAGCAATGGTGTTTTCGTTGTGGCATACGACCCAAAAGAAAATGATTGGTATGAGAACCGCATCGACCGTCTGTGGAAAGACCCACAATTCCCCAAAATTCCATTTAGCGAAGTCTGAATATCAGACAATTACTCCAAAACTATGTACCCCATTCCGAGGAACGATTGTATTGGGTACGCCGGGTTCGGGTAAGTCCTTCGGTATCATTGACCCGTTCATCAGACAGCACTCCGCAAAGGGCTTTGCCATGATGGTATATGACTACAAGTTCCCGACACTTGCCAAAACGCTTTTCTATCAGTTCTGCAAGAACAGGCATTATGGCAATCTTCCCGAGGGGTGCTGTTTCCGCATCGTGAATTTCACGGATGTCGAATATTCCAATCGTATCAATCCCATTCAACGCAAATATATTCCCGACCTTGCCGCCGCCTCGGAGACTGCGGCCACTCTGCTCGCTTCCCTCAATAAAGGTGGCGGCGAGAAAAAGGGAGGCTCGGAGGCGTTCTTCACAAACTCTGCCGAGAATTTCCTTGCGGCTATCATATATTTCTTCGTTAACTTTCACCCGACGGGGTTCCTCAAAGGAAAGAAGCTCAAACGCTTTATTCTCCATGAGGGAAAGAAACTCGAACTGGTTATCAGGAACTGGGATGACTATAATGCCATAGACGCTGAAGGTAACGTGGTACTCGATTTCGTTGACCGGCTCGGCAAGGATGTATCCACCGACGAGGACAGGATGTTTGTTGACCTTAACAAGTTTTCCTATATCGACCGTGTGGGCAAACTTATACTTATCGACCGCTGCTGGTATGAGGATGAGAACGGCAACGAGGTGGAACCGGACACTGTGACCGGAGAATATTCGGACATGCCTCATGTGCTGTCGTTCCTCGGACGCAAGTATTCGGAAGTGTTCGACATTCTTATGATGGACGACAAGATAGCCTCGCTGATGGCTCCCTTCAAGAGCGCATACGAGAACAAGGCGAACGACCAGCTTGAAGGTATGGTAGGCACACTCCGTGTCAACGCCGCACGTCTCGTTTCCCCGGAGGCCTATTGGGTTTTTACCGGCGACGATTTTGACCTGAAGATTTCCGACCCGGCAAATCCGAGCTATCTCGTGATTGCCAACGACCCCGAGAAAGAACAGGTAATCGGTTCGCTCAACGCCCTTGTGCTCAACCGCCTCATTACCCGAGTCAACTCCAAGGGGAATATCCCGGTCAGCATTATCGTCGATGAGCTGCCTACGCTGTATTTCCATAAGATTGACCGGCTCATAGGTACGGCGCGAAGCAACAAGGTAGCCGTAACTCTCGGTTTTCAGGAGCTTCCGCAGCTTGAAAGCGACTACGGTAAGGTGGGTATGCAGAAAATCATAACAACCTGCGGCAATATTTTCATGGGCGCGGTCCGTAACAAGGAGACTCTGGAGTGGGCGCAGAATGATGTGTTCGGCAAGGCAAAGCAGACTTCCACCTCCATAACCATCAATGATTCCAAGGTCTCGACCTCGATTTCAGAGAAGATGGATTACCTCGTTCCGGCAGCCAAGATCGCGGACATGGCCACCGGCTGGCTTGCAGGTCAGGCGGCACGTGATTTCACGGCCACCGATGACCGCATGCTGTCGCATTTCGACATCGAGCAGTCGGACGAGTTCAAGACTACCAAGTATTTCTGCAAGACACATTTCGATATGGCACGTATAAAGGAGGAGGAAAGCAGGTATGTCGAGCTGCCAAAAATCTACTCGTTTCAGGACCAGCGCGAGAAGGAGATTATGCTGAACCGTAATTTCAAGCGTGTCAACCAGGAGGTCGAGGATATGGTAAAGGAATTGCTCGGAATACAATAACAGGTCAGCTATGGCGATTGATACGACTGTTCCGATTTCACTGCCTCTCTCCCTGCGGTTGAGCGGTAGCGCACTGAAGATACTGGCGGTAATCTCGATGATGGCTGACCACTGCGCGTATTTTCTGCTGGAGCATGACAGCGCTCTGTATGAGCCGTTGCGTTGCTTCGGCAGGATTGCCTTCCCGGTTTTCGCCTTTCTGGTGGCCGAGGGTTTTGCGAACAGCCGTAACCGAATGAGGTATTTCCTTATGCTTGTCTGTTTCGGCATTGTCAGCGAGCTTCCATGGTATCTGCTCAATGGTGCGGACGGCACACACAATGTCATGTTCACGCTCGCATTGGGAGTGGCGGCTCTCACTATGTTCGACCGTCTGTGCGAACACGGACCGATTGCGTTTTTGTCTGTGGCGCTGACGGCGGCTGCCGCATGGTGGTTGAAAACGGATTATGACTGGAGAGGGGTTTTGATGATAGTCCTTTTCTATATCCTTCGTTACCGCACTATCAGGCCGTGGCTCGAAAGACAACATATCTGTTTTCCCTCGCAGGCACTGTTGCAGATCATCTTCACCATCCCCCTTATGGCTCATTACGGACTGACAGGTGCCATCCTTGCCGGAGCTGTCATATTCCTCTATGACGGCACACGGGGATTTATCCGTGGCCGGACAGCCAAGTATGCTTTCTATGCTATTTATCCTGTTCATCTGCTGCTTATTGCGGCATATATATTATAAATTCAGCGGTCAGGTTCTCGCCTGGCCGCTTAACTTGTGGGGTATCTTGTGGAGGTCTTATCCTCTACCGGACACTTTCAACCTAATTTGTTCCGCAGTTTTTGTAATTCAGTGTTTACGAATCCGTATATTTCTTTTCCAAGTAGATACTGTTCAGTTGAGAATAATTCAGGATTCCCGTTGTCTTTCCGACTAAACACTTTTTCGGCATTCTCTATGGCATCCTTCAGTCTTGCCTGGTCCTTCTGATAGTCAAAGCCGCCGGCAATGCAATGGTTGACAAATGCCTTGACCGATGGATGTCTCTTTATATCCTCAATATCCGGTACAGTATCATACAGATGATAGTATAGCCATATTTCAAAGCAAGGATTACTTTGAGCCACACACCAGGCCGGATATGGCTTGACTTCATCATACTTGTCTGATATATGGCTGTTCTGGTACGCACAGAAATCCCGTAATGGCTGAATCTTGCCCTCATCTTCCCATGTGTCGGTATCTATGGCAAACCACACTTTGTCGTTTTGCATGAAATCCAGTGTATGAGTCCTTGTTTCGTCCAGTAGTTCACGATGTGCCAACTCCATAAGTTTCAACGGGTCAGTGCCTTCTTCCGGAGGTATCACTATAAGCTCAAGATTTGATGACAAACCCTCAAAGAATCCGAAATAGTTTTTCTCTGTCTAGGCACCTTCGCAGACTATATATATCTTACTGGCATTTCTTGAGGGGGCCTGCTTGCTGTAATCCTTACGACGTGTTATCATATTACCATTTCAGATCAGAGAGATTTGACAAAAACGGAATACCACCATATCGTCCGTTAAGATAGCCGTTCTCGATATTGGCGGTCTTGTGTATGTTGTAGTCGCTTAGGGGATAAAGCTGTGTTGACTGATTTACATCTTTTTGGGCAAACCATATCTCGTCAGGGCGGAAAATGGACTGGTCGAGCAGGCAGCTTTCATGGGTTGTGAAAATGATTTGTCCGCGTGCTTCCCGGTTTTCCGAGATTTTGCTCATAAGTGTTTTAATCATTATCGGATGTATGCTTCGCTCTATCTCGTCAACCACAAACACATTGTCCCCTTTAAGAACAGCATACAGCAATGGCATGTATTCTATGAGGCGCCTCGTTCCGTCCGATTCCATAGTCATGTTCATTTCCACATCACGCCCATTGGCATCGGCATGTATCGCCACGAGAGTTTTGAGATACGCAATGCCGTCTTCTACAACGATATTGGAAATCTCATCGTTTCGGGTTTCCATCAGCATCTGAGGCTTGCCCGGCTTTTCTTTTGCAGCTGCAAGCGCTTTCGATATGGCCGAGTTCCCACGTATCTCCTCTTCATTGATGACCTCTTTGCTGACAGTGAGCCTTGATATGCCGGTCTTCAGCTCGGGTATCACATTGTTCACAAGGTCTGCAAAGTCACTGTCTCCGTCAAGAACATGGGGAAGATAGCCGATACGCATTGCCGGAAGCACCACCTGAATATGTGTCAGCCAGTCAAAAGCGTCCTTGACCAATGGCAGTTCCTCAGGGTAATAATGACCGAAAAAGGACAAGGCCGGCATATCCGGACGAATTATTCTGTTCATAGCGTCGAGGAAAACCTCTATGAAATCTACTTTGTCTCCCGGTTTCAAATATTCAGCCCGAACATTCACGTCATTATCTTTGCGACTGAATATAGGTATATCCTTATTTTTCTGACTGATCATCAGCTCTTCTTCTACAACCTCCTGTCTGTTGAAAACAATGTGATAGTAGAATATCCTGCCATTGGCGAAGAACTCAATCGCAAGCTCGGATGGTCTTGTCTTTCCCTGTTCGTCAAGACGGAAATACAGGTCATCCGTCAATGCCAGGTCTCCTAATTTTTCTGCACCCACCATAGATTTCAACAATGAAATACATTTCAGAAGATTGCTTTTGCCGGCGCCGTTGGCTCCGTATATGGCACTCATCCGCAAGGCCGTGGCATGACTGCACGAAACCTTATGCCACTCGTGGCTGTGACTTTTGCTTGACGGAAAGGTGTTGAACTCCACCGCCTCTTTGAATGACATGATATTGTCTGCTGCGAATCGTAGTAACATAGTCAATGCGTTTATAATCCACGGCAAAGATAGTCATTTTAGCCTATTTATACAAATTTACGGCTTAAAAACGCTCCGATACCGTTAAATATTAACGGTATCGGAGCATGAATAGTTTATTATAGCTGTTTCAGCACCTTTATGACGGCGCGGATGTAGCCGGGGTCTTCGGCATAGCCGATTTTTTTGAGCCATAAAAGATAGTTGCCCCCCTTATAGCGGTACTGTACCTTGGTATAATAGGCCCGGACTGATTCAGTCCAATGACCGAACTCATAGTAATTGCCGGTCCGTGGATTTGTGAGACCGAACAGATTATGCTTGTTGCGGCATACTGGCGAACGGAACCAGCCGGTTTCAAGTATCGCCTGCGCCAATACGATTTTAGGATATTTGATGTTGTTGCGCTTTATCTCGGCAAGGAGATTTGGAATGGTAAGCTCAGGCAGTCTGTCAACCGTGTTTTCTTCGGATTTATGAGAGGCGAAAATGGTGACAGGATGTGCGTATGAGGCATTTTTATTGTTTGGCACGATTGGAAAGTCAGCTTTTTTCTCAGATGTTTCCGTCGATGTCGCTGTGTCCGTTGTCTGCTTATATTCAGCGATATATCTCTCTTTTGTGTTTTTTGCACCGTCAAAAGGCGTATCCTTGGTTATAGTGTGAAACTGCGCACTCGCAGGTAATGTGGCTAAAACGATACAGCCACATAGAACAAAACTGTTCGGAATTTCAAATTTAGCAATCATGTGGGAATAATTTTGATGCCGACAAGCGGTTAGACCGCAAATTTATCACCTCAAAAACGTGTAAATGGAAATCCCGAACAAAAAACAGCATGAAGACCTCCCTTATGAAAAGCTGGCACTGCTCGGCATTGACCGCGACAGTGCGGATAAACTGCCGCAAGATATTAAACAGAAGCTACTTGGCGGGGAGGTGACGCCTTTATTGAACGTGTCAATCAAGGCTCACAATGGCACTACCATCTCATTACCCCTCAAATTGCAGCTTGTCGCCGACAAGGAGGGGAACCCAGCTCTCATCGCATACCCGGTACAGAAAGAGCTGTCGCTCGACAAGGGAAACGAACTCAAACTTACATCACAGGAGCTTGAAGCTCTAAAACACGGAGACGTGCTTCGACGCCCCGTCGATGTTGACGGAGAGAAGACCCAGCAGTATCTCCAGCTCGACCCTGAAACCAAGTCTATCATCCACCGCCGCGTTACCGAAGTCGAAATCGAGCGCAAGCTCAAGGATATGGAGAAGGTGAACGACATCGAACTCGGCATCCGGCAGAAACAGCAGATACGCGAGGGTAAACCGGTCGAACTCAATGTCGGCGGAGAGAAGGTGTCTGTCGGCATCGACCTCAAAGAGCCGCAGGGCTTCAAAATCGTCAAAGGCGACCTCCGGGAATGGGAACGCCAGCAGAAACTGCGTTATGATGACCTGCATCCCGAATATATGGGGCTCGTAATGACCGACAAGAACCGCTGGGAATATCAGAAAGTGGTGGAACATAACTCCAAGGAACGCGCCATCCACCTTGATCCAGACAGGAAGAAAGAACGCGGCTCAGGTATGAAACTCTGACAGCTCCATATCCTATGCCCGTAAAAGGAAACACATCCGACAATCCCCGGTAAAGGAATAATCCACATTAACAGATTCAGATATGCCAAGAAAGAAGAAAGAAAAGGCACAGCAGGAAGAGCCTGCCAAGACCGCCAAGGCTGCGGTCGAGGAAAAGTCTGCGACAGAGAAGAAGAACGATGTCAAATCCGGCGACGACCGCGAGGCGCAGCAGGAACGCAAGCCCCGTGAACCGCAGATGGTGACGGTCAACGGCGAGAAAGTGACACACGGACACGCCTACCAGAGTAAGACCAATCCCGAAGACTGGTATTTCACCGCAAAGCTCGACGGACAGCAGCTCAAACCGCAGAAGATGGACCCCGCCGACCTTGCCGCCTACCAGAAGAAGGAACTGACGGTGCCGCAGCTCATGGAGCGCTATTATATCCAACCAAGCTCATGGCAAAGGTGCCGGAAACCGCCTATCAGTTTCCCAATGTCATCGCCGGCCCCGACAAGGGTACACTGACCGTTGACAAGTTCAATGTCTATAAGGAAAAGGACGAGCAGCGCCCCGACTTCGGCAAATACAAGTTCTATGCACAGATCGGCGAACAGAAGATGTCGGCCGTCGCATCGCACCAGGATCTCAATGCCTATTTCGACCGCGTGATGACACCCGGCCAGCTCGTTGAAAGGAATTTCGGCGAAAGACTCCACCTCAAATCCCACTACGAGCAGTTCTCGCTTCCAGAGGGTGTTGACCCCAAGAGCGTCCGCGTGGCGAAAGACCGCTCCGACGGCTTGTGGAAGGTGTCGGCTGACCTCGGCGAGCACGGACGCACCTCCAAGAAGGAAATCTCCTTCGACGACGGCTTCTCGCTCTTCAAGACCAAGACTGCCACACGCGAGCAGATTGCCGCCAAATATCTCGGCGACGAAATCAGGACAATGCTCTCCGCACCCTCGATGAAGACGGAACAGGCTGCCTCAATGAAAATGTAATCTCAATACCCAACAACACAAATCATACTGATATGTCAAAGATACAATACGACGAGCTTGTGCAGCTCCTTCAGGACGGCCGCATCGGTCATTTGGAGTTCGTGATGAACACCGACAGCGCCGAAGACTATCTCGCATGGTGCGAGACCCACGGCACAGAGCCGTCCGACGACTCGGCGGAGTTTTTCAACGACCTTACCGAAATAGACATGATGGAGCGCCAGCTCATAGATGACGAGGAATATGGCGTTTGGAACTAACGGGCCTGGAAATTCGGGCCAGATTGCCCTCGACCGTTTCGCCGAGATGATGGTGGAACGCATGGAGCGCATGAAGGACTCCGACTGGCAGCAGGGATGGATCGGCGGGGTACGCTCCGCCGGTCTTCCCCAAAATGTCCTCGGCCGAAATTACTCGGGTTCCAATTCCTTCTTCCTCCAGCTCTACACCGCACAGCAGGGCTACGAGCTTCCCGTGTTCCTGACATTCAAGCAGGCACACAATTTCAAGGCCCACGTCCTCAAAGGCGAAAAGGCTTTCCCTGTAATCTACTGGGATATGCTTGTGCGCGACAAGGACGGCAGAAAGGTCAGCTCGGATGAATACCGCGCCATGAGCCGGGAGGAGCGCAAGAATCTCGACGTGATACCTTTCGTCAAGGCGTTCCCGGTCTATAATATCGACCAGACCAATTTCCGTGAGGTGCAGCCCGAGCGTCTTCAGAAGCTGCTCGACAGATTCAAGGTGCCGGAGCTGCGCGACACTCAGGGGATGTACGTCCATCCGGCGCTTGACCGCATGGTAAGCGAACAGTCATGGCTCTGCCCCATACAGGCCGACAAACGAGAGAGCGGGGCCTATTATTCCCCATCCCGTGACATTGTTGTACTCCCCATGAAGGCCCAGTTCAATACCGGAAGCACTCCGGAAGAGGTGTACCGCGACGGCATGGAGTTCTATTCCACGATGCTCAATGAGATGACACACTCCACCATGACACCCGAACGTCTCAACCGCGAGGCAGGCGGCCGCTTCGGAGACCCGAAATATGCCAAGGAGGAACTGGTGGCCGAGCTTACTGCGGCGATGATTTCCCACTCAATGGGCTTCGATTCCAAAGTTACCGACAACTCGGCGGCATATCTCGACTCATGGATAGGGGTGCTGAAACAGGAGCCGAAATTTATCGTTTCGGTCATGGCAGATGTCAACAAGGCTTCAGAAATGATACTCGACCGTGTTGACACGCAGCGTCTCGCCCTGGGCGAACAGCCTTATCTGGCAAAGAACGATCCGTGGCTCGCACCGATGTCGGAAGAGGTCTGCCCGTTCAAGAACGCGGCGATAATCAAGACACGCTCCGGCGACTATGCCGTTCGCGCCTCGTACAACGGTGTCGATCTCGGCATGAAGCCTATCGAGCGGTCAACGGCACAACTCTATTTCCGCATGACCGACCAGCGGGAGAAAGATGTATTTCTCGGCAATACAATACGCAAGAATTATGAATCGGAAATCGCCGGCATCGACCGCGGCGCTTCCAAATCACTCTCGATAGTCTGACTATGGCGAACGGCGACCACAAGATTAATTTCCGTGACCTCAAATCACGTGTCGGCATCGACGACGTGGCATACTCCCTCGGATACCGCCTCGACCGAAAGGCAGGGGTGGGCAGATACATCGAGCTTGTGCTCGGCGAGGGCACCGGCAAACGTGACACCATAATAGTGAGTCATCCGCGTGACAAGGCGTGGCAGACTTTCTTCAGGCGCGACGGCTCCAAAGGGGATGTCGTCACTCTGATTAAGGAGAATCTTGACGCTTTCTTCGTAACCGGCAAGACAGAATGGGAGAAGATTGCCAAAGTCATGGCCCGCTTCGCCAATATGCCGGAGCCTGAATACCGTGAGGACCGGGAATATGTCAGGTCGGCGGGGGCGCACCGTGAGTTCGACCCCGGTCGCTACGAGGTCAAGCCTCTCGACCCCGACCGTCCGCCCGGGCTGTTCCGGCAGCGTGGCATTTCCGACAAGACGGTACGCCGCTTCGCCCCATTCATAACGCTTATCCGAGACACCCGCAACGCCAGCTTCGACGGCTATAACGTGGGATTTCCATATACCGAGGCGTTCGACGACACCGTGCGAGGTTATGAGATAAGGGGGACGGGTGGATACAAGTCAAAGGCGGCGGGCACTAATTCATCTTCCGCCGCTTGGGTGACCGACCTTTCTGACGGCAGGAACGGACTTGTCCGCAATGTGTTCTTCTGCGAGTCTGCTTTCGACGCCATGGCCTTTTATCAGCTCAACCGCCTGCGCCTCGGTGACAGCGCGGCGATAGTGTCTCTCGGAGGCACCTTCTCCGACGGGCAGATAATCCGCACCATGGAGCGGTTTCCCAACGCGAGGGCTTTCGACTGCTTCGACAACGACATTGCCGGGCGTATCTACGGGCTGCGCCTAATGGGGCTTATGGAGAAGATACAGATGAAGGTACGCAAGACCGATGACGGACTTCTCATGGAAGCGGACGGCAAGAGCTTCACAGTTGACCCTGACAGGTCGATATACAGCGAGGTCGGACGGCACATCACCCTACGCTACCGCATGGGGCAGTGGCAGCCTCCGGCCGATTTCAAGGATTGGAACGACTGTCTGCTCAACAAGCGTATCGAGCCGAAGATTCTCCCTTCAAAACTTGACCGTGACGAAAACCTTGCCGGACGGCGTGCCTCCGGTCTCAAAATGTGAATGATTATGAACAGGAAAACAAAGACATTTCTATTCTCCCTCTCGGCCATGCTGCTCTGCGGCATCGTTCAGGTCCGGGCGCAGCAGACCGACCCGACACTGACGGCGGCTGTGATACTCCAGACCGAGGAACTGAAAAGCATCCACAAGAAACGCAAGTCAACGCAGGAGAAGATAATCGCCGCCGAAACTGCCGTCACCCTCGCTCTCGACCGTGTACACAATGTCGAGAACAAGATGTTGGAATATCTTTCCAATGCCCAGGGCGCCATGCAGAATCTCTATCAGATAAAGCGGGCCGCAGAACTGGTGGCAACGGAGATTCCCAAGAACTGCGACCTGCTGCGCAAGTCCGTTCCCGGCCACCTCAAAGGCACGGCTATCGCCGTCCTCGTATCCGACGAGCTGACCGACGCGGCATCACAGATGGCGGCTCTCTATCCTTTCATGAAGCAGCTCGTGACTTCCGGCTCCTACGATATCACTAATGCCGATGGAAAGACCGAGAAACACAAGGTCAATCTTCTCAACTCGGCCGAGCGGTATTATATCGCCAACGAGGTGGTGACGCGGCTGGAGACAATCAACACCGACCTGTGGCTGCTTGCATGGCAGGTGCGCACGCTCTCATGGAACGACCTCTGGTTTTCACTCGATCCTGACGGCTGGGCATCCATCATGTCGGGCAAGGCGATAGCCGAGACTCTTGTGTGGGAGTGGAACACGATAAAATACAGATAAACAATCAATCAAGAAACCAAACGAATGGAAAATGAAACTAAGATAGTGGGCCGCTGCCCTCTGTGCGGCGGCAAAGTGGTGAAGACCTGCAAGGGGTATCGCTGCGAGAACAATACAGGCGAAGCTCCAAAGTGCGGTCTGTTCATCAACGGTGTGATCGGCAACCGCAAGATGGCCGACCATGAGATTGCGGAACTGCTCTCGCAGGGGCGCATAATGCTCGACGGATTCGCAAGCAAAGAGTGGAAATCGTTTCCCACTGTGCTTGTCCTCAATGCCGACGGCTCTGTGTCGATGGAATCACGTGTGGCTGTCTGCCCCCGCTGCGGCGGCGAAATCCGTGTCGGCACTAAGGCGTTCAACTGCTCCAACTACCGTCAGGAGGACGCGAAATGCGAGTTTGTAATCTGGCGTAACATCTGCGGCCATCTTCTCACTGAGAAGGAGGCACGCGAGATTTGCGAGAACGGTATAACAACCGAGGAAATCGAACTTTACGGCGACGACGGACACATCTACCGCAAACGTCTCGGCCTATCTCCCGACAAACTTAAAGTGATCAAGGTATGAAGCCGGGGATGAAACTTGCCATACTGCTCGGCGGTGCCGTTGTGGTGTGGGGACTTATAGCCTATGTGTTCTTTGCCGGTAATTCGCCGGCGAAGAAAGCCCCGGAGGTTGCAAAGACCGCGCTCTATGCCTCCGTTGACTGCCCGGAATCAGTTAGTATTGTGGCGGTCAGCAAGCCGGACAGCGTTTTCGGACGCGACTACATCAACGATGACGAGAAAATGGCTATCGCCATGTCGATGATGAAGATTAACGAGAAAGTGATGTCGCAGACAGGCGACCTCAGTGAAATCGACTTTGAGAACAGCGAGCTTACCTCGCTTGTCGAGCGTCAGATGTCGGCGATGTCGGCAATACGTTCCCTTGTGTCGTTCGACAGCGATGCCGACAAGCCCCGTCCGTTCAACGGCTGGAAAGTCAAAATTGAATATGAGGCAAAGACCGCCGACGGCTCGCCTTACCGTTCGGAATACTGGTTCATACTCGACAAGGAGGCCCAGTGTGTAGTTAACTCTTTTGAAATCCCCATTTTATAAACCATCTCAAATCACATATAAGATGAAAGAACTTATCGGACAGATCTCCGCGCTCGGAGATTCATTCCTGAAGGATGCCAACGCCCAGCTTGAAAAGGGCAACAAGGCCGCCGGTCTGCGTGCCCGCCGCGCCTCTCTCGAACTGGAGCCTATGCTCAAACGATTCCGAAAGCTATCTCTCGAGGCCGCTTCCGGCAAAAAGTAACCGGTATGACACTTACCCCTCTCCAGACTACGGTATCGCGCCTTGATAAATCCCTTCCCTCAAAGGATAAGGATGTTTGCCGACTTGTCATTGACAAGGCCCGGCCATACATGGCGATACGACAGAGCAATAAAGTGACGGTGTGCATGTGTTGTGGCAACAGCACGGTCTATTCCGGCAACGAGCGTTTCGTGAAATGCTGCGAATGTGGCCGCACGGTCGAGATTATCGAGGAAGAGGCATGGCTTTCCTCAAAAAGATCGGTGCAGAAATATTTTGCCACTGTTGATGTTGTCGAGGGTATTCAGTTGATGCGCACCTATGATGTGGTGCTTCGTTACTCGGCAATCAACCGGCTGAAAGATGTCTCTGTTCACGAACTCTGCCGCCACTGGATCACATCGGACGGCCGATGCGAGGTCACTTCCAAGCGGCGCTTCATGGGTACATTTATCACTCTGTTCAAGTCGATGAAACTACGGCTGAAATCCACTGATGTCGAAGATTATCTCGCCAACCAAGCCGTCGTGCTTCCTGAGATAAGGCTTCTGCCGGAACTCTCTCTCAAGCTCGTGTCAAGCGACAGGCTGATACCTGGCAATGCACTTGCCACAATAAGGAACCTGCTTTAACCTGACTATTCTACCATATAGCTTTTTCTTTTCTTACTGCCATTGTAATAGGACAATTTCTTTGCTATCCGGAATCCTGGTGCGTGAGCATCGGGATTTTTTTATATCCGTTGGCTTTCGCGTCCGTTGATTTTTCGTTACAAAGTTACGGCGGGCGGTGCCGACGGCAAGCGACCGCCTCCGGCTTGGCGGCATGAAAAAATCCGGCAGCCTTCCGCGATTTGTGCCAAATCGGGTATTCCCGATTTTTTCACTTGCCACACTTGCCTTACGCCCCCTGTGCCCGTCGTCTTGAATGGTATCGAAAAAATTTCCCGGACGCGAGAAGCCAAAAGGCTTCAAACAAAAGGGAAAAGAATTAGAAACTCAAACATTTCAAGAACTATGCACAGCTTGATTTTTCAAATATCCAACTGTCCGATTGCCGAGGACAACTATATCGGCATCGACCATGTGGAAGCAGGGGAAATGGCATCAATCGACTATTGCGATGAAGTCGAGAAGTCTGAACGCAAGAGCGTTATCAACAATCTCGTAAACCGCACCCTCCCTGCAAGTATGTTCACAATCAATCCCGACGGAGAGTCGCTGACCTATCGTGGTGGCTTTACGGAATGGTGTCGGCAGTATGTGCGCTCCCTGCATGACAAGGCTATGGCAATCAACGAGGCAAACGTATTCAAGTATATCGGTCCGGCTTTTCAGTTGCAAAAGGCTATTGTCAATCCTCTCGCCACTGACATTCTCTTTGTCACCGACTTCACCGAAGGAATGGGAACAGCCGAGCGGTCGCGACAACTTATGCGCATAATAGGAGAGCTTCAAATCGGTGCAAAACTCTATATCGGGGCAATCCTTAACTATCACGGCTGATACATACGACTATGAAATTTACTGCCGAAAAAATCCCGACATGGGCGTTATGCTATCTCATTAACGGAGACGCAAGCGGTCTCACTGATGAAGATGTGGCAATCGCCGACAAGTGGTGCGAGGTCAACAATGTAACCACCGTCTGCGCTCCCGACACACAATAGGGAGAATGTAGCCCCTATTTCACACATTGTCCGGCTTTCGGTCTGCCTTCCGATGTCGTTGACTGCCAAGTGATGATACTCTGACAAATTAAAATCCAAAACATTTCAAAGAACTATAAAATCAAAGAATTATGGAGACAACCGCCATTCAGTCAGCAAACGCTGTAAACGCCACAATCGTGGCTCTCGCCAACATCAAGCCCAATTCGTTCAACCCTCGCCGTCATTTCGATGACGTTGCCCTCGGCGAACTTGCCGACAGCATACGGCAGCAGGGTGTGTTGCAGGCCATCGGTCTGCGACCCCTTGAAGAAGCCGACCATTACGAAATCATCTATGGGGAGCGCAGATACCGCGCCTCACTCATAGCCGACAAGGTGGATATTCCGGCTACTATCCACCATGTCACGGAGGAAGAAGCCGAGGAAATGGCTATTGCCGAGAATCTGCAACGCACCGACATTACCCCTATTGAGGAAGCCAACGCCTATCAGCGTCTGTTGGCAAGCGGACGCCACGATGTGCAGTCGCTTTCGGTGCAGTTCGGCAAGTCGGAGGCTTATATCCGCACTCGCCTCAAATTCTCTGCCCTCATTCCCGAACTTGCAGAAATGCTTGACGCTGATGAAATAACCATAAGCGTGGCAACCGAGATATGCCGTTATTCCGAGGATATTCAGCGTGAGGTATATAACTCATACTTTGACAACGACAGCTATCGTTCATGGAGAGGTCTCAAAGCCTCCGAGGTGGCAAGGAACATCGAACGAGACTACACTGCCAACCTCCGAAACTATAAGTTCGACAAGTCGGCGTGTGCCAACTGCCCCCATAACACCTGCAATCTCCTTCTAATCGTATAGGACGGAGACGAGGGCAGATGTGCCAACCGCCCATGCCTGGCAGAAAAGAACAACGCCCACATTTTTGCGTCCGTACTTTCCCTGATAGGTCAGTATCCGACTGCAGAAATCACCTACAACAACTATTCCTACAACGAAGCCGTAGTAGAGCGACTGACCGAAATGGGCTATGAAGTATCCGAGGCTTATTTGCCGACGGCGTTTCCCACCGAGCCTGTCGCTCCTTCCGAGGCTGACTGCGACACCCCCGAGGAATATGCCGAGGATATGGAGAAATACCAAACCGACCTCGCCAAATACACCGAGGAACGTGACACTATCGACTCTCGCCTCGAGGCAGGAGAAATCACTCTCAAAATCTACATAACCCAAAATGATGTCACAATCGGTTATTCCGTAAATCGGCACACTGAAGATACCAAAAAGCAGGACGGCACTCCCGAAGCACAGATAGCCGAACTGGAAAAGAAAGACCAACGCAACAAGGAAATCGCCCTTGAAAAGACCGTGACCGACACCAAAAAGCGTATATTGTCGGTTGATACCACCGGCACCAAGTTCGGCGCAGACGAAGACCGCATGTTGTATTATTTCATGCTATCCCAAATCCGAAAGGTCAACATCGAGGCTCTTGGCATCAATCCCACCAATCACTGCCACCTCTCCGACGCAGATTAAATGGAGGTAGTCGCCAATCTCAACGCCAAGACCAAGGCTATAATCCGGCGTGATTGGTTGCTCTACAATTTCAAGGAGGCTTTCGGCTCAAATCAGACCGCAACTCTCTTGCTTGACTATGCCCGTAAGCACATGCCGGAGGAACTTGCCGAGATAGAGCGAGGCTACAACGAGACCTACGAGAAGCGCCACAAGCGACTTGCCGAGCGCATTGCAGTAATCAAAGCCTCTACTGCCAACGAAACCGAGGCAACGGCAGAACCCGAAACAGCCACCGAAGCGGTCGAGGCAGAAGCCATACAGCCCGAGGCAACAGCTCCCGATTCAGAGGACGCTGCCTAACCCCACTATACATAAGCAACGAGCAAGCCGGAGCGACATCCCTTGCTCGTTGCCAATGAAAACAATATCGTCAGTCGGCTCACGAACCCATTTTTGAGTTCTTGAAATGTCATCCGCTCCAGCCCGTGACGGGTCGGGGCGGTTTTGCTCCGCTCACTCCGCAAAACCGCCTTCCCGGAATATCTGCCTGTAGTTTGTCGGCCATAGGTTGTCACTTATGGCTGACAATCCGGAATCTTTGAAAACTGTTGCTGCGCAATGACGGCCCGCACACCCGACGAGCCATATTACATGTGGCGCCGGGCGTCAGCGTGCCTACCTCGGGAGATTGAGGCCGTAAGGCTTGCTCCGTGTCAGGCGACACCAAGCAATCCATACGATTGTCGCAGACATCTGTCCGGCATCGCCGGAACGGACACCAACGCCAGAGCCGCAACAAGTGTCGGCTTTCGCGTCGGTGCCCTTGTATATGGAGGCTTGTATCAATCTGTTGATATTTGGAGAGCTGGGTGCTGTAAGATTATGCTCGGGACAGTCCCTGTTGCAATTTGAGGCGCGGCAGGCTTGCGTATTTCCGTGCGAAAGTTACTGCGCCCGGTTGAAACGTCAAGTGACGCTGCGCTTGCGGTCGGAGGGCTTTGACGGCAGCCTTCCACAATTTTCATGCAAAAATTGGGTATTCCGTCCGTGCCCTCAGACTGCACACTTGCCTTATTCACCCTTTTGGACGCAGTGGCGGATGCGCACGAAAAACGGCAATCCCTGCCGGTAGGCTCAAAGAGCCTTACAAAAGGGAAATTGATTACAAAACTACATTTCAAGACAAAAGCTATGAACATTTTTACTGAAAACGCAGATTTCTACCCGACCCCCACAGAGGTAATCGAGAAAATGATGATGAGCGAGTATATCCTGAACAAGACCGTACTGGAACCGTCCGCAGGAAAAGGAAACATCGTGGACTGGCTGAAAGCTCATGGAGCAAAAGAGGTCATCGCCTGTGAGAATGACCCGCATCTGAGGAAACTTCTCAATGGAAAGTGCGATATAATCGCCGATGATTTCCTCTCCCTTAAGTCCGAAGATGTGAGCCATGTGGATTATATAGTGATGAACCCGCCGTTCAGCGAGGGTGCGAAACACATTCTCCATGCTTTCGACATAGCCCCTGCCGGATGTACTGTGATAGCCCTATGCAACTCACACAGCGTATCTAACGGATGGCGCACTGATTCAGTTAAGGAGAAGCTGATTGAGATTATAGACCTGCATGGTCGTGAGGAATATCTCGGTGATGTGTTCTCGACAGCCGAACGCAGGACTGACGTAACCGTCTCTCTTGTCAAGCTATACAAGGAAGGGGTCGGAGAAAATGAGTTTTCGGGATATTTCTTCTCGCAGGAAGATGAGGATACAGCCGACTGTAACGGACAGGAAGGGTTAATGCAGTACAATGTAATTCGTGACATCGTTAACCGATATGTCACCGCTGTAAAGCTCTTCGACGATACCCTTGAAGCCGCCGAAAGGATAAATGAAATGGCTAAATTCCCGGATTCGGACGAATATGACTATATTCCCATAAAATTCGGAACCATGACAGGAGGGTATGACAGCCGTGGTGTTGAGATTTCACACCAGCAGTATAAGAAGAGTTTGCAGAAATACTATTGGCGTATCATATTCAAGAAAATGAACATGAAGAAATATGCCACCAAACAGCTTCGTGAGCAGATTAACAAGTTCATCGAGCAGCAGGAGAGCGTGCCGTTTACCATGTTCAACATCTACCGTGTCATAGACCTTGTAATACAGACCAACGGACAGAGGATGAACACGGCATTATTGGAGGCTTTCGACCTTATATGCTCTTTCTCGGCAGAAAACAGCACAGCCGGAGAAAAGTGGAAAACGAACTCCGATTACATGGTGAACAGGAAATTTATAGTCCCATATATGTGTAATGGCTATCGTGACAGATACGTGAGCCACGGCAGCGGCTATTACATGAACATCACAAAGAAAGGGAAAGAGGCGTACCCCTTTGTTCAGATTGAGGGGTGGAGCGCGGAAAAAATGGAGGACGTATGCAAAGCCTTGTGCTATGTGACCGGCACGAACTATGATTGCGTCGGAGGACTGAGATATGCCCACCACGATAAGGAGGCATGGGGAGAATGGTTTAACTGGGGCTTTTTCAGGTGCAAGGCTTTCAAGAAAGGTACAATGCACTTCGAGTTCCTTGATGAAGATGTCTGGTATAAATTCAACGTCGAGGTAGCTAAACAGCGAGGCTGGGCACTCCCGAAGAAAGCGGCTAAACGATGAGAATACGAGTGTGGAGTTTATGACAAATAAGCCTTGTTAAAAGCTGGCTGTATGCGCCCGGCGATCCATATGTTTATGGCGTCGGGCGTTATTGCGCGGTATCGGGAAAAATCGCGGTGACCGAAATACTCCGTGTAAATACACCGAGCATTTGCGGTCGTATGGTATGGAGAAAATGATGGCATAACCGGTGTACGCTGCCGATGACAAAGCCATCGAGGTTCCGCATTGCTCCTCTTCAATGGCTTTCACATCGACACCTGTCTTCGGCAGACTGCTTTGCTAACTGAATATTTGTCTGCAAATTGTAGACCGGTCCGGATTAAGTCGGCCATAGGTTGTCACTTATGGCTGACAATCCGGAATCTTTGAAAACTGTTGCTGCGCAGTGACGGCCCGCACACCCGACGAGCCATATTACATGTGGCGCCGGGCGTCAGCGTGCCTACCTTGGGAGATTGAGGCCGTAAGGCTTGCTCCGTGTCAGACGACACCAAGCAATCCATACGATTGTCGCAGACATCTATCCGGCATCGCCGGAAAGGACACCAACGCCAGAGCCGCAACAAGTGTCGGCTTTCGCATCGGTGTCCTTGTATATGAAGGCTTATATAAAACTGTTGATGTTTGGAGGACTGGGGCTGCAAGATTATGATCGGGACAGTCCCTGTTGCAATTTGAGGCACGGCAGGCTTGCGTATTTCCGTGCGAAAGTTACTGCGCCCGGTTGAAACGTCAAGTGACGCTGCGCTTGCGGTCGGAGGGCTTGACGGCAGCCTTCCACAATTTTCATGTAAAAATTGGGTATTCCGTCCGTGCCCTCTGACTGCACACTTGCCTTATTCATCCTTTTGGACGCAGTGGCGGATGCGCACGAAAAACGGCAATCCCTGCCGGTAGGCTCAAAAGAGCCTCACAAAAGGGAAAATGATTAAACAACTCACAATAAGGAATTATGGCAAAATACAGAGTACAGACACAACTTGTCTTCAACGGCTATTTCGATGTGGAAGCCGACAGTGTAAGCGAGGCTGAAAGCAATGTAATCGAGCAGTGCGGATTGGTTCTCGGTGGCAACATACATTCAACACTCCCTGATGAAGATGTGGACTGGTCTTTCCCGTCTCACCCCGAAACAGAGATTAAATCAATTCAAAAAATCAAGGACTGAAATCATGGACTATCAAACAGTAGCGGAAATTATAAACCGCAATTCGGGATTATACACAATAACGACCGATAAAGGCAGGGAGCGTAAACGACTGTTCCTGTCGGCACAGGGTAATGTATGCGAGTTCGCACCACGCTCTCGTAAGCGTGGTTACGCCATACCGCTTGGCGTTGTGGAGAGTTGGCACGGCATAGAGAAGGAGCAACGTAACGAAACCGATACGGTAGCAAAGTTCAAGCGTTATGCTGCCCGTGCCACCTTTCCCTCAGCTTTCGTGCGCAAGTGCCTCGCAGCAGACCCTACAAAGGGCTGTTACGAAAACCGATTGACTACCGGCACCCGCATTGACGGAGAGATTATCTCCCTTAAAGCCATTGAGCGATATGCGCCGTGGGCTGTCGGCGAGTTTCGCAAGGCTCTTATGGAACGGAGGGAATACCATTCGTACAGATTCGACTTTCGTGGATATGACGGAAGCCTATGGATAGATATTGCTGATAAAGATGACAACTACTATCGCAAAGGAGATGTCATGGCTGGGTTCAGCAAGGAATACCGGGGCTGTGGCAACGGCTATTACTATTCGCTGATAGATGATGAACACTTTATAGGCACTGATATTGACTGATTTATTAACCGCTGCTGCGTCCGACCTCGGCGCAGCGGCACAACAAGAAACTCAAAATGACTACAACTGAAATCAACTACAGGGGCGAGAATTATACTTGCCGTGTCGTGAAAAGTAATGAGGGCGAAAATTTGATAATCGCCGGAACACGTCTGCTTGACGCGCTCATGCCTTATCCTGCAAGCGACGGCTCGGACGGCTTCGCCGACAAGGAGGCTGAAAAGATAGATGAAGATATTTTCTTCTATACTGCCGACAGCAACCTCCGTCTGCCCGATGATGAACTGATAAAGGAACTCAAAGAGGATAACCCGGAATGGTTTGACTGAAAAAACGGTGGGGCGTGAGGCGCGTATGCGTGTCACGCCATACCGCAATTTTCGGACGCGGTTCTATGGAAAACCTGTGAGCCGCCGAACCATTGAAGATTAATATAATGATTTCATATCCAATTTCAGTAATCTTTGCGAACGAAAAAAGAATAAAAAATACATGTATTGTAATATTGCCAATATTGTTGAGACATCTTGTCTCGTATCATATTCTTATTAAATTAATTTGAAATATAAATTGGTGAGACTATATTATAATAAAAGTAACCTTCACGAAAAAAAGAATAATCGTGAAGGTTATTTATGAATTGCAGTGTTTATTTTTCTATGTAAATTATGCCACAATTAGTGTCTACCTGTACCTCCAGGTCTCCCGGGTCTTGTGCCAGCTCCTGGACGACTGCCTGATCCTATTCCCGAGGTTGTTACTGTGAATATAGAATTATCTTTTGTATAGAAACCCTTGCAATATATAGGTAAACCATAATGATTTTCAGAATAAGATATTTTAAATATATCCTTAATCTTATCAAACGAGTCAAAATATTGCGTTATTGTTGATTCATCGGAAATCACACAGATAGTACATGTTGATTTCTGTAGAATTTCTTTATCCTTAGCCGTGAAGTTAGCACCTCCTGAAAAGAGATTGAACTTAACACCGGCTTCAATAGCTTTTTTTACTTCTTCAAATGTATATTCACTTTCAATAGCCATTATTGCCATTTTCCCATAAGAAAGAGATCTGATATATACCGGGTTTTCAGCTCCCGTATCATGAGATTTATCCTTAAAGAATCCTTTAACTGGCACATCCATTGTTACCGTGAAATTACGCGATATAAGTTGAGCAAATAGACGACTTTTTATATTTGTCTTTTTTGAACTGCTCTGCACTTTTGCAGAAAATATTTTTGCAAAGCCTGCATTTGAAGACAAGGCTTTTTCTATATCCGAATAAGAAAAAACTTCAGTACATTGGAAATCCAGTCCTTCCCGGCTACCTCCTTGTATAAAATTCTTGTACTCAGAGGATCTTATGACTTCCTTCATAAATTTTTTATATCCAAGGGCTCCCGTTTCCTTGGTAATTTCTCCAATATAAGGGTCTGGGAAATTGGTATATACATCTATTGGATTCCGTGGATATACGAGCTCTTTAGAATAATCCTTGGCAAACGTTGATTCAGGGAAGGCCGCTCCTACATAGACTATATTGGGATCAATAAGAAGCATTTGGTCTGTTGATGTTGAAGTACCCGTACTTG
Organism: Duncaniella muricolitica; assembly: GCF_910574735.1. NCBI lineage: Bacteria > Pseudomonadati > Bacteroidota > Bacteroidia > Bacteroidales > Muribaculaceae > Duncaniella > Duncaniella muricolitica. The sequence continues at coordinate 35,162 of NZ_CAJTCF010000006.1, forward strand.
GTCTATGATTTCCTGTTCCTCCATTCCCAGGTCGGTTTGGTATTCTTCCACCATTAGTCGATCTACTTTGTGCGTTAGCTGGCTCAACGACTTCCACCGGGTAGATAGTCAGGCCTTCATTTTCTTGGATGGAATCCGTTGAGAACGAATAATCCCATTTGAAAGATTCTTCATCGAACCTTCCTTTGCCTTGTTGTGTCTCAGACGTTCTTGAAGTCAAAGAAATATCCGATGACGGCATTGCTGGTTCGAGTTCTTCTGAACATGATGTGATCAGCACAACTGCCACAATCATAATTACATAATAAAAGAATTTGTTGATTTTCATTGTTTATAAATAGTTTATAGTTACTCATTTAGTTCGTTGAAATGGAAAAATCTATTGTCATCAAGGTAGCAACCCGTGCAATAGATTGGATAACCATAGCTCCCTTTTGTATAAGGGGCTTCGATAAAAGCATTTAGTGCTTCAAACGATGTCGATAAAGCCGCATTCTGGTCAATCGAAGAATTTGAGATAAGAATAATGGCTGATTTGGATAGTTTTTCTTTTGCATTATCCACAACAGATGGAGTTGATAAGAGCGTCTTTACTTCGTCATAAGGTAGATTGCTGCCCATTATAAAATAGGCAGTAGCTCCATAGGTCATACTTCTTAGATAAACCAACCCTTTCGTTTGGATATTACTGTTCTCAAACAGTCCCTTTTGTCCCGGAGTATCCATTGTTACTGAAAATCCCTTGAACACGACTTCACCAACAATCCAATTCTGAAAATGCTCCGCATTCACCTTCTGCTTGACTATATCTTCCAAAGATTTTGCAAGTTTTCCATTATCAGGAAAAATCTTTGATAGGTTTTCAACAGAGCTTATATTTGCAAGTCTATACAAATGTAAATGGGGTTGCTTGTTGCTTTCATATTCCTCAGATTTAATCAAATCTTTCACAAAATGCTGATATGCTACTCCAGAAGGCTGTTTGATTGTCGATACAAACGGATTGCTGAAATCAGTATAGAGTGATATTGGTCTTTTAGCTTCATTCACTTCTTTGTCAAAAGACTTAGCAAAAGTTGTCTCTGGAAAAACCGCAGATGGGTAAATCTGAGGAGGATTGCCGATACAATCCCAATTTTGGATACCAAGATATTGGTTGCCTATAAACAACTCGTTTGAAGACAACTGATTGCATACGATGTTATCCCATTTGACATTTTCGTTTGAAACGTTCCCCTTTTGGATAATAGTAACCCATGCGGTTATATAGACTCCCCCAAATCGCAGCCTAAACTCGCGATCCTTGGCAGAGTTGTTTTCTGTAATCACAATCTTTGTTGTATAAGGGTTGGAGTTGATCAGTTCAACACATCCCCATTCTCCTGATACAGCTACGTTGTGATCAGGATTGTCATACTCATCTTTATTGATATGATATACTTCGTCTCCAATCTGAAAATCATAGAGAAAACCTAAATTCGCATTCTTGCCTACCGCAACAAAAGTCAGTTCGTTTTCAGCGGAAGGAATATCGCCATATAATGAAACTGCATTGTTCTGCAATTTCAATGATACTCCTGTCGTTTCCAATTCAATAAGTTGGAATTGTTCTTCCTCATTACCACAGGACTGAAATCCGAACAAGGATAGGAGTGTCATAATTAATATTAATAATCTCATTATCGGGTTATTATTGAAATTAGTTGATTTTTCCGTTTTTATTGAAGCGGATGACGAAATTCACAGCACTACCGCTCCTTTTATGCGTTTGCTTTGCATATTCTACCTGTTCGCAAACAAGCGTGCCGCCTGCCGCCGCCGGAGGTCTGTTGGCGGTGTATTTCAAAAAGCATTTTAACGATGCTTTCTGTTTTCCGAATTTTATCGTCATTTTAGATATACCGGTGGCTTCCCGACGGTCTTTAGACCATTTCATGTCGTTCTGATCAGGTAAGTCGGCTTCGAAGCATAGGCGGTTGTTGCTGACTGTGAATTTCACATTGCTATGTGAGTTGTCACCTTCTACCTTGATTTTGCCTGTGAAGGATTTGTCTGCGAGCAGATTTTCTCCTGACGCTCCAATACATTCAATCTCAATAGCGCACGACTTTGAATTTGTCTGAATCGGGGTATAATCCTCTTTGCAAGAAGGCAACAGAAAGGCTGAGATAAGCATAAGAATGCTTATCCCGGAAAAGGGATATTTCATTATTCTATATGGCTATTTTATTGTTTTGTCGAATGTTACTGTCACTTGCCCGGCTCTGTTGGATGGGTTCAGACGCACTGTGGCGCAAGAGGATGTCACCAACAGAACCAAGAAGATAACAATAAAGACTACGTCCGTTTTAATTCTGCTTTTCATTACAGATTCTTCCGACAGAGATATTGGTGGAATTCATGTTTTTGCCACTGATTCCTTCCACAATGAATGTGTCATAGATACCTTCTGCCCCGACATCTTCAATCGGGGTGAAAGATATTCTCAACGTATTGTCGTTGACTTTGGTGACAGCGCAACCGGTCGATGCGCTCTTGAAAGAGCCGTCTGCATTATTGCCTTTGAAAGAGAGTGATGTGTAGTTAGTACACTTGAGCGTTATGTCGCCACTGCAATCAGGCTTTGCCACGATCTGCACCTGATTGACATAATCCGGCGCATAGACAGCGGTTATCTCTTTGTTGTCGTAGTTTGAGAACTCCCATATTAACTGAGCGGGAGCATCATCACTGCATGAGGCGAATGATAGAGCCGAAAGAATCACGGCTGCGATTAAAAAAATTCTGTTCATCTTATTTATTGTTTTGTATTTGAATTTTATTGAAATCTATTTTTAATGGAATGTCAAGGCTCCCCTTCAATTCCACGTGGGTGCTACCAAGGATAATGTTATCTGTATCGGGAATTATATATTCGGCACTGATTACATATATACCGGGCGTGACGTTATAAATAATCATATTGTCATTGATTTCGTCTGCATGGCGCACAATAAAACTGTCGTTTTCATCTGTGACAAATATCCCTATCCGAGATAATTCTCCCTGAAAATCCTCCAATCCGTCATATTCAAGATGGATTATCATTTCGGCTATTTTAGGTGGAGGATCAGGACCGTCAATACCTTCGCACGACGTGAACACTGCCGACATTATGATTATGCCAATAGACATAATCAATAACTTCATTCTTTTCATCTTATGGCGTTTGATTGATTTACAATCCTTTCAAGAAATTCTTTCAAATCTATGGTATATTTTGCCGATGATTGTGCTGCCACGACACCTGCACCCGTGGAAACATTGCTGTAGCCCCATTTTGATTCAGCGAGACCTATGTCCGAAAGGTCACCTATGATACCTTCATCTGCATTCCATTTATACACCGCCCAGTTGTAGTAACTCTGTGAGACCGTGGTAAGATAGAGATTCAAACCACATTCAAGCAGAGACTCATGATACTCCTGCGACTCGACATGAAAGGAGTTGTCTGAAAAATTGAGATGAAGCGTATAGGTTTTTCCTGAGAACTGGCGGTCGGAAAAAAATACAAATTGAGTATCCTCGTCATTGCCCATAACGGTCTCAAATACTCCGATGTGTTCTTTGAATATCGGCTCGGAATTATACTCGAATTGTCTGATTGACAGTGTCGGCGAACCGTCAGTATCTGAACCAAACCAGTTGTATCCGAAATGATAATAGTTGTCAGTTCCAGCCGGGTCATTGACATCCATTTCAATATTAAGGTTGAATATAATGTCGGCAAGCATCTCGTAGTGAAAGAAATCCTCATCGCCTTTCCATATACTTGTGACAACGGGCGTGAATTTCACTTTACCTATCGGAGTGGCATATGGCACTGTAACTTCCGCCATAGCACTGCCGTATGTCGGACTTTCTGCCATAATACGGATTTTATCTCCTTCTCTGGGGAGGTAGTCACTTCCCACAATCCTCTCGTTGGCAAGTATGGTAATACTTGCATCGGTCACTTCATGGTTGCTCTTGCCCTTCTCGTCATTGAACATCCATGTGTGCGATACCTTTACTTCTATCGGTTCACCGGCTGTAATCAGCGAGTTCAGACATAGTACAGGCCTGGTATCTATCTCAGGACTAAAATCCTCATAGCAACCTGTCAGAAGAGTTGCCGCCAATATGGGAAGTATGTATCTTAGAATTGCCATGTGTATGAAATGGAGGGGATTATCGGTAAAAGTTTTACTTTCTGGAACACCGGACGATTGGAGTTGGTGTAAGTACGCCTTATCGCCACAGTGTTCATGTGGCAGTATGCGTTGAACAGACTGAATGTCCAATAGCCTCTTTTGTTCCTGACTGTGCATGAGAGGTCAAGGCGATGGTAGAACGGCAACTGATAGTTGTTGATCCGTGTCTTTAACGGTGATTCGTCGCCGACATAACTGTTCCCGAATTCGGGGGCATCCCACACTTGCGGGAGCAGCGTGAAACGGTTGCCGGAATGTCCGGTCCATGCTGCATTGAGACTTACTTTCTTGCTTATATTCCAATTGACGAGAATGTTTACAGTGTGTCTGTTGTCGAAACGTGCCGGGAATGTCAGACCGTTGTTCTTGTCAGGGAAAGTGCGGTCAGACCAAGCGAGTGAATAGGCTATATGTCCGGTAAGTTTTCCGAACTGTTTTTCAACCTTGAAGTCAAAGCCTTTGGCTGTTCCTTTGCCGGAACAGAGCTGGGCGTTCCACATCTCGGTAGGGGGTTGAAGATAATACTCGTCGCAGTAATCCACAAGATTGCGCATTATTTTGTAATATCCTTCTATGGAAGCTGCGAACATCCGGTTATCAGACCGCCAATAAAGACCGAGAGAAACTTTGTCGGCATTCTGTGGCCTGAACTTTCCGGTAATGGGAACCCATTGGTCGGTAGGCAGCGACAGATACGTCTGAGAAAGTTGATGAACATACTGGTTTGTCCGGGCGTAGGCGGCCTTTACAGCCCAATGTTCGTTTGGCCGGTAGCTGAGTGACAAACGTGGCGCAATGCCGTAATTTGTCTTGCCGTCGATATTGAACAGCGACAGATGCAGCCCTGCGTTGGTGCGGAAGTGGTCATTTATTCTCCAGTCATCCTCAATATAGGCATTTGCCTCATTCGCTGTGTATGTCCACGTAGAATCACGGGTAACAATCTGCGTGGTACCAACTGTATAATTGCGGTTTGTCCTTGCCGGAAGAAAGGAGTGCAACGTATAACCTCCACCAAAACGGACGCGGTTGGTTTCACCGGGACGCCAGTCAAAATCAGCTCGGAATATCCAGTCGTTGATGTTGTTGCGTGTCTTGGTGACGGAATGTGATTCAACCGTATTCTCTCCAGTTGTCTCCTTTGAAAGCCAATCATGCGTCATACCCGAAAAATAACGGGTATAGGCGGCTGTGAACTCGGCGGACATTTCCGGCTTGAATTTATAATTCAGCCCGGTCTGCGCTACAAGGTTCCCCCAATTGAAATCGGCCTTGTCATCGTCATACCAGCCGGTCTGAGGCTGTTCTTTGTCGGATGAGCCGGTCCTGAGGACATCGTTCCCGAAATATACCGATGCGAACGCTGTGGCGTTGTTTGAAAATCGGTGTGTCACTTTCGCGTTGAGATCCATGAATGCATAGCGGAATCTGATTTTTTCATCATCACTTGAGGAGTTGATTATCGCCAGCATAGGTATCGACAACACATCGAACCATGAACGGCGCAACGCCACGGAATAGGTTGTGCGTCTTCCGATCGGGCCGTCTATATTGAAAGAGCCTGATGTGAGTCCGAGTTTAGCCGAGCCGTGGTGCCCATCGGGATTGCCGTTCTTGGTACGCACATCAAGGTACGAGGACAATCGTCCGTCATATTTGGCAGGTATCGACGACTTGAAAAAGTCGATATATCTGATGGCCTCGGCGTTGAACGCAGAAAACAACCCGGCAAAGTGATTGACCTGATAGAGAGGAACATTGTCGAGCATACAGAGATTCTCGTCGGCATTTCCTCCGTGTACATTCATTCCCGCCAGACCTTCCTGACCCTCTGATATTCCCGGCTGCATCTGCAACGCCTTTATCACATCGCTTTCGCCGAACATCACCGGAGTATTGATAATCTCCTGCGCGGTAAGTTTCTTCGCGCCTATCTCGGCTGTCTCAACCGCTGGAGCCTCAAGTCTGGAGACAACGACAACCTCTTCAAGCATTTTCGGAACTGTAATGGAGGACGGGTACAATGTGACATTCTGACGCTTGGCAACTTTCTTGTCCTCTTTCTTCTTTGGCTGCCGTCTGGTCAGAATCACGTTTTTCCCTTTTATCCTGTATTCAATATCGGAACCTTTGAATATCTCCGAAAGAGTATGTTTCAAGGATTTATCCTTGACGGTTACCGACACTTTCATGTCTTTAAGCAGTTCAGAAGAATAGACGAAGTTCATGCCCGTCTGCTCAACGATGGAACGGAACACTATTGCCGCCGGTTGGTTCACAGCCCTGATAGTAACATTCTGCGCTTGGAGAATGATTGGCAGAAGAAGCATTATTATGAATGGTATATACTTTTTCATTGATTCTTGACCGTCAGTTCCGTTCCCAATATTTCGTTGATTGTCTCCACAAGATCGGAGGCGGTTCCCTCATAGTGAAGTGAGAGCCGGTATTCTTCCGGTGATTCAGGCAACCCCGTCACCTTGACATTATACGTTTCATTGATTTTCTCCACTACCACTGTAAGCGGAGTGTTCTCAAAGTCGATTGCCTTTACCACATCTTTATCTGTTTCAATAGGTGCGGTCACCTCAGTTCCCGATAATATTGACGGAGCTGTGCTTGCTTTGTAGATGATGGCCGCCGATGCGGTGAGGACAACTGCTGCCGAGACTGCCGCAGCCACACGGTACTTTCTCCATATCGAAAAGGGGCGTATGCCGAGACTGTTCCACGCCTTGTCGGTGGAGAATCTTCCCTTCTTGTATCTGTCTGCGATGAATTTAATCTCTTTGTTTTCCATAATCTTAAAAATCTATACCAACACGGAATGTGAAATAGATACTTGAGCCGTGCTTCTTGCCTACATACTGGATTTCATAGGAGTCTGGAGCGGTTTGCGTCCCCTCATAAACTTCAGAGGTATATCCGGCAATACTCATGCCCAGTCCGAGATTCACCCCCATTTTACGACCCCAGTTGAAACGGTATCCTACCGTCGGTGAGACATAGATGCCTCCTCCGTTGGCGACATTGTAACCAATACGCAAATCGCCGAAAGGGGTGAATTTTCCGAATGAAAAATCAGCGCGTCCTTGCATAAAGACCGGGGCTATCCAACTGTCCCATTCGCCACAACGTTCCATGCCGAGACCTGCTCCCACGAAGAATATAGGATTTATCTGATAGCCATGTGACGTGGAGAACCCTGTATAGAATGTATTGTCACGGTATGTCTCAAACGACCCGTCTATAGTTATAAAGCCGAGCCTGTCGGAACGGACGCTGCTGCTCCAGTCCAGAAATCCGCGATAGCCTTTGTTGGGTTGTCTTGCCCCGGCCGTTGCCGTTGCAAGTATCATTGTCAGTATGAAAAGTATTTTCTTCATGATGTGAATATCCATTGTTCACACCTATGACCGGACAGTCCCGAAAAAGTCCTATCCCAAAAAGAAAATTTTTTCAAAAAAATTATAGGAAGGGGAGAAAGAACGGTTTGTGTCCACTGTTCAACGCCTCGCGCAGACGGCTGAAAGCCTTGGTCATCTGATTCTTGACTGTCTTTATGGATATGCCGAGTTCATCGGCTATCTCCTCGTTGGAATACCCGTCACGCTTACTCATCAGAAATATCTCCCGACATTTCTCAGGCAATTCATCTATTGCTTTCCAGATTCTCGCATCGCGGAAGGAGGTGTCAATCTCCTCTTCTCCTGCCTCCGGAATAAACTCTTCACCTACTTTCTCTTTTAATGACGAAAGATATGAAAGACATTCGTTGCGCACGCTTCTATACATGAATGCCTTGAAATTTGATATTTCCAATCCTCCCTCCAGTCTTTCCCATGTATTAAGAAAAGCGTCCTGCACCATATCCTCTGCAACATCGGCGTCATCGACAATGCGGAGGGCGTACATGCCAAGCGGCAGGTACAGCTTCCGGAAGAATATTTCAAATTCCTTGGTTGTCATTGTCAATCACAAACGCTTAATGTTCAGATATTAAAAGTTTGCAAAATTACTCATAATAATCAAGATTGACAAGTTTAATGATTCGATGAGTTTGGGTTTAACCAGCCTGTTATGGGACTTTAGTTTACTGTATTTGAGTATAGACGACACTTTTGTAAGTCATAGATGGATTTTCCTGTGAATTATTCGCTGCCGTCAGGATTGACGTTTTTCTGTGCGAAATTACTGCGTCCGTGAGCAACGTCAAGTGCCGCTGCGCTTTCCGTCGGCGTCCGCGACCGTGAGCCTCCACAACCTTCAGCTCGAAACCGAGCATTCGGTTTCAAATTTTCTCATACCTCCAAAATTTGGGTATCCCGGTCTTGCCGCCGACTCCACCCTTGCCTTATGCACCCTCATGGCCGCAGCTGTAGGTTGCACGAAAAACGGCCAGCCCTGCCGAAGAAGCTCAAAAGAGCTTCACAAAAGGGAGAAAGAATTAAACCTCAGAAATTAAGGAACTATGAGAGTAAAACGAATGACAATCGAAGAGGGCAAGCGAGTAGGCATCAGCCGCTTTCCGAACTTCCACAAGACAGGGAGCGTGCGAGGTATGAGGAAGCTCTATTACGGGCAGAACTGCCTTTTAGTGCGCTGTGGCGACTATATCTATAATGTGTCGCCGGAACCCCAAATATACAATCAGGCAACAATCTAAATCCCACCCGACATGAATACAGACATAGACTTTATGAATATCGCCGAGGACGACAAGGCGTTTGTGGCATCGTTTGAAAACTTTGTCAATGGCAGAGTGAGCAGCACTGAAAAGACCGGCATGGCTATGACCACCATGCACCGCTATCTCCAACAGCAGGCTTTCAAGGTGTTCATGGGCTACATGAAGGCTCTTGCACACAACTACCGCAAGGGTCGTTATGATGACAGCAACGAGTGGGCTTCGCGTATCGCTGACGAGGCTTACGGACATCTTGTTGACTGTGACCTCGTATATGACGCAGATTATATAAAACTCAAAAATAGATAATGACATGGAAGATACCGATTTCCCCGAATACGGACGGCAGTGTGAACTCAAAGAGCCGTGGCGAGGCTACCACAGAGGAACAATAACAGGACGCAACGGCTACCGCTTCATCATTGAATTGGGCAGCGGTGCAAGAATAGAACTATACGATGACGAAATAGAATTTGACTGATATGTGCAGATTACAGACACCACAACTGGAGGAAGCCTTAAATGGCTTCCCCCTTTACTCCCAGGACGGCAAACGAAAAGAAGCGATTTGCCGTGCAATCTTCGCAATTGGCTCTGCCTGTTGGTACATACTTGAGGGCGAAAGAGAGGGTGATGACACCATCATGTTCGGCATAGTAATTGGCTTGCTTGAAGATGAATACGGCTATGTGTCGTTGAAAGAACTCTCTGAGATTGAACTCAACCTCACATCATATGGATTTGGCATACTCCAAGTTACGCAAGTGCCGGATTTCAAGCCAACCGCGTTGAAAGATATTAAGGATTATCGCCTGCAACAACTCCTCTCAAGGCTTGAAGATTAAGAAACCCGTCAGCCGTGGTACTCTCTACCACGGCTGACATAAACACCTACAGACTATGTATATCGACGATTTGACAGACGCGGTGGTTGCTTGTGCCGAAGCCAAAGGCTGGCATGTGGAAGCGGGCATCATCTACAAGGAGCAGAAAAGTGAATTTGAGTTTGGCAAATACAGTCCTGCCGGACGTGACTTTTCTTTCAACGCCACAATGAAATGCGCCAACATCAACTCTCTTATCGAGGACATTGACAATTACTATGAGTGTTTCGATGTTGACTCCGAGACTTATCTATGGCTCGACCATAACGGACACGGCAAACGTGGCGCGCCATACCGCATGAGAGCCGTGCTTGAAGACATGGAGGCTACAGAGAAGATGATTGAAGAACTTTTGGACGCGGTAAAGGGAATGGAGGTGCCGGAAGAATACTGATTTTTCCCTTAAAGCCATAAAAGCGACCTGCCATATCCATCACGGACATGGCAGGTCTGGATGTGCGGAATTGTACCCAATTAAAAACAAAGCAGGCATGTTACATAGTGATATAATCAAGATAGCGGTCAAGAATGGTTGGGCAGTCTCGGTGACTGCCTCGGCCGATGGTTCCTATTATTTCGACTTTCAACGCCAGACGCTCGGCGGATTGCTGTTCAGCTTCACCGCCGAGCTTTGCGGAGGACGTGTCGGCTCACTCGTTGACGAGATCATCTCCTTCGTCGATACACTCGACCCCGAGCGATATGCCGCAGAGTGGCTGGAGTCAGCCGGACCGCTCACGCCGTCACGTCACAGCCAGGCAATAGCCGACATGGACGACATGCGCACCCGCGCATGGCTTCTCGCTTTCGACCTCTCAGCCGAGGCCGAAAAAGAACGTATCCTTTTCGACCTTCCCTGGTACCGTCTGAACTAAAGCCTACCGATTTTTTCGTCTGCGTCCACGTTTGACCTGCGGGTTCTCTTTCAGCGATATTATGTCGCTGCCGAGAATGAGCCTGTGCCAGCCGTTTTTCGACCTTTGATAAGGAAGCACCGGCGGGCATTTTTTCATGTACTCGTAAATTGTGGTCTGTCCTATACCCAGCAGTCGCTTCGCCATGCTGACTGAATACAAGGCATCCGGTATGATATTCTTGAAATCAAGGCGCATGGCACGAACCTCCCGTATCCTTGCCGCCTATACTACGGCGATATTCCCTGATGAATTTATCTGCCGCCTCCACAGCCATCTCTGCGGCCACTCTCACATAGAGCGGCCAATTCTCAATTCGGGAAGACGGTGCATGGTCGGCGGTTTGTCGCAGATCGTAATAGAAGAGTGCCGAAGCAAGTTCAAACTGTCTCTTCTCCCAGTTTATCCGGGTCTTTTTCTGTCTGTGTCTCATTTTCGTAATTTTTTTGTGTTGATTTTCTAAAAGTGCGTCCGCGCAGGGCAACGAAATTGAACATCTCCTTGAAGCGGTCGTATATTCTCGCGCCGTAATATTCAGCTATCTGGTCGGGCGTGTAGTTGGTGGTGACGTGGGTGAACTGATGGAAACGGTTGTCATAGCGTCTTTGGAAAATATACTGCATGACATTCTCAAAGTTTCCCCATCTGCCGGTGGGCTTTGTCTCACTGCCCAATTCGTCAAAGGCCTGTCGGGGACAGTTGATGTATTCCTTGATGGCACGGTAGCCTCCGTTGGGGGATTCATCGGCATAATCAGCACAGATGTCTATCACGTTGTTTATCCTGAAATAGTACATCATGCCGTCTACAGGCTGCCTTACAATCCGGCAGAATTCCCGAATTATTCTCAGCATTGTCGATTTCCCGGTACCGACTTCTCCCCAGATGAAAAGCCCTTTGTCCGGATCGAGATTCCCGTCATAGTCCATCATCGCCCAATGTACGATGTCGGAATAGGTGGCCTTCAATTCGTCACGTATCTCGAAGTCCGGACATATCTTCCTTGCGCAGATTATGAACAGTTGCTTGTACCGGTTAATCTTCGATAAGTCCGCAGCCTGGTTCGAGCGGCGTTCGCCGGCCTCTTTTATTTCCCTGATTGCCTCCTCCGGGTTTATTCGCATTGGTTGTGCCATCTCTTTTTTCCTTGTCTAAGCGGGCGCGGGCCCAGTTGAAAAAATGTTCTTTGCATTGCAGGACTGCCTCGTATCTCTTCTCCTTGATACGGCTTTCCTGAACAAAGTCCGGATACATGGACGTAAGTTTCTCTTCTTTGCAGTGCAGAGCCAGAGCTATTTCCCTGAACGCGTCTTTATCCTTTAATAAAATTTCAAAAAACTCTTCCTCGCGCGCGGGAGGAGAAGAAATATTTTTATTATTCTTATTATTATAATTTATGTCCCCAAAAGTGTCCCCGGAAGTGTCCCCAACCGTGAGCGATTTCGCTTCTTCGATTGTAGGAGAATCCGTATCTTCCCTAATTGTAAATCCGGGAATCTGCTCCATCACGAGGACTGTATATAAGGTGACATTGCCCATAACCTTGCGTTCTATCCATTTCTGAGACTCCAGTATCTTCAGATAACGCCCGACAGTATCCTTGTCAACGCTTATGGCGGCCGCGAGCCTTCGGGTTGATGAAATGAACTGCCCGGGACGAACCTCCACAGACATGCCCTTTACAGGATATGTGTCCTTCGACCTCTGGACGCGAAACAGTATTTCCATCCACAGATGGAACAGCCTGCTTTCGTTGTATAGCCAGCCTACTGAACGCAGTTGGTGAAGTACTGGTATCCATGAAAGGTTCATTTCCGTAATCGAGTTTCCTTATATTATTTTCAGGACGCTGATTACGCCTTCCCGGTATCAGGTTTCGATTCTGTCCGGGGAGTGCGCGGCGTGAAAATGCAGGTTTCACCCTCGGAATACAGTTCGCGGAGAAAGACCCTGCAGCCTGCAATCTTCTCGATGATGTCCTTGCAGAAATCCGGTATGCGGCAATAACCGGCCTTCCAGTTGTAGAATGTCTTTTGCTTGATGCCGTTGCCACATTCGGCTACTACTTTCCTTACGAAAAAGCGGTGGTTTGACTGCGGTATGGTGGCGAGATAGTCATTGAGACACTTGCAGTCAATCTCGCGTATCTGGTTGTTGGTCATGGCTGTGATATTAAAGATGAGTAGAGTCAGATCTTCCGTTTTTTTCAATCATTTCGAAGCCCGCTCGCCGTCTGACATCGTGATATGACAGAAAATAGCGTCGGCCCGTGCGTGTGGCGTCAAGAGTGCCTTCGTGGATTGAGTCGCGCACTCTCTGGGGTGTACAGTGAAGTATCTCCGCTGCCTCGTTGACGGTTATTAGTCGGTCGGGAGGCTCAGGCTCGTGGAGCGTGCGCTTTATCTCTTCGAGTGTGTTCTCGATGCGGGTTAGCCTCATTGTTATGCGTCTGTCTTCGCTCATATCAATTATTTTTTGAAGTTTTTGATTGTTTGTGTTTAGTAATCATTAGTAATATTTAGAAAAATGATTAATTTTACAATTAGAAATGATTAATCTAAATTAGTCACTCGCAATTACACAAACAAACTAATAGTGCTAAATGATTGTTTGATGTGTTATTATTGGAAGACACTACTGTCCAATAAAAATGGACGGGGTTAAAAATTAAATAAATTCGGTTCACTTGAACCATAGAGAACATTGACATTTTTGAAATTCGATTTGTCGAAGAGGTCTCCCAGATGAGTCTTGTCAGTCAGCGAGATTCCAAGAATCTGAAGTACTTCATAGATGCTCCGTTCCAGTTTCATATCGTGTTGTACGATTGCAACAAGGCAATAAGTAATTATAGCGCAATAGATTTGGATGCGTACTGCATTCTCTGATGTTCCCCAGAACTTCTTGATACGCAGATGCTGCTTGATCCATTTGAAGAACAGTTCCACGCTCCATCGGTTGCGGTATAGATCGGCGATTGTCTCGGCGGAAGCAGTCAGATTGTTGGTCAGGAATATGTATCTGGTACCGTCCTCGGGATCGATGCAGATTACTTTACGGAGTTTTTCCGGGTAATCCTTTGAGCTTTTATAAACCGTGAAGTAGCCGATTGCGTCTGAAACAACGTTCTCGGGAAGCCTCCGTTTCCATGTCTCAGGCTTGAACCGGACATTGGTTTTCGCCCTGACGACAAAGAACGCACCGATCCGATTTATCGTGTAAAGATTGCCGAAATCGTTGTAGCCACGGTCGAAGATATAGTGCGCGCCCTTCTCATACGGAATCTCCGGCATAGCCTTTGAATCATGGACTTTTGCTTCGGTAATATGCACGAATGCAGGAACTTGAGCCTCTACATCGTAAAGCGTGTGCATCTTGATTCCGCCCTTGTGCTTGCGAAACTTAGCCCACTCAAACACCGATAGACACAGGTCTATGGTGGTGGAGTCAAAGGCATAGACATGCCCGTCAAGCTCAAAGATTTTCTGTATCCTACGCTTGCGCGCCTCCGCAATTATATAGAAAGCGAACTCCTCAAAGATGCGGTAATCGCGTTGCTCGTTAGCTTTGCTAAGATTACTCCGCGTCACGGATTTTCCGATGCCGAGATGGTAGAGTTTCCCCGCATGGGCTTCCATCGCTACGATGAGATCGCGAAGGCTCTCACGATTTGACAATTGTCCGAACATCAGCGTAAGTAGTTGATTCCAACAAGTATAACTCTTCACATATTTGTCGCCATCATACTTATCCACAAGATGACGGAACTTGTCATTGTCGAGGAACTTGACTAATTGAGCAAAAACGTACTTGTCTTTTAACATAACAGCCTGATTCAGACTGCAAAGTTAATTTCAAATCGTCGCATCTCAAAAACGCTCACAACAAATTGAATTTCAATAATTTCAAAGTACTCTTATGATTTTTTAGTGGACACTAATGGGAGAAGATACATAAATACAAAAGTCTCAAAAGCAATATAAACTTTTGAGACTTTTGTATTTATGTATCCCTTATGATTTACCTGACTATATATACGGCAAATGACTCGGGCTGCACTACAGCACTGAAGTCATGGCCCGATATTTTGGCGGAGGTCTCGTAAGGCTTCACGGCATCGGGACGGTCAAGAGTATTTTCGGCACGTTTGTCAGCCGCGCGGAGATATATAATACGGACATCCGAAAGAGATGCTTTCTTCTTCATTCCCACAAAGTTGAATTTCACTTCACGTGGCTGCGACGATGTGTTGGCGACCTTTATGATATAATGGCCCGATTCATCAAGAGCGGCCGATGCAAAGAGTCCGTGCTGATCTGCGGCTCCCGCAACCGGTTTGCCGGCCATTGTGAGCGGGAGCACACGCGCACCCTTGTATGTGCCATAAAGCTGTTGCACATAATAACTTGCGGTGGGCACCGAGCGAAGATTGTCAAACCATATCATGTCAGGCCGCCACTGCCACCCTTCGACATGGGCAAAAAGCGGTGCGTAGGTTGCCATGCGCACAATGTCGGCATTACGCTCAAGTCCGGTCATAAAGGCGGCCTCGCAGAGAGCGGCGTTGAAATGGTTGCGCTTATAGCCTTTGCCATGACATGCATATTCTCCGGCAAACACTTTTGGCCCCTTACGGTCATAGCTGTCATATCGCGCGCCCTGAGAAAGAAACCAGTCCTCAGGACGATAAAAATGTTCGTCGACAAGGTCGACTTTTAGCCGTTTCATCTCGGGCCATAGATAGTCAAACTGTTCACCCTCGGACTGCGGCCCCGACGAACCGACGATTTCAATCTCGGGATGTGCCGAGCGGAGAGCGTCGACAAACTTTGTGAGTCGTTCCACATATTCCGGTCCCCACTGCTCGTTGCCAACAGCAAGATATTTGAGGCCAAACGGAGCCGGATGGCCCATCTCCGCACGTAGCGCGCCCCAGACAGTTGTGGTGTCACCGTTGGCAAACTCTATGAGATCGAGAGCGTCCTGTATATAGGGCTGCAGGCTATCTACCGGCACATGCGCCTCGGGATTACGATTTTGATACTGGCAGGCGAGCCCAACGCTTATCACCGGGAGCGGAGCAGCTCCCATCTCTTCCGACAACAGGAAATATTCATAAAATCCGAGTCCGTTGCTCTGATAATAGTCAGGATAAAAGCGTCGCGGAAACGTATAGTGCCAGCGGTTCTCGTTGAGTGGTCGGTTTTCGACCGGGCCTACAGTATTTTTCCACTGGTAGCGTGTAGCGAGATCGGTGCCCTCCACTATACATCCGCCCGGAAAACGAAACACACCGGGCTTTGTCTCGGCAAGAAGTGTCGCAAGGTCGGCCCTCAGTCCGTTCTCATGACCGCGCCAGGTATTGGTCGGAAAGAGCGATACATGTTCGACATCTACCCCCTCGGGTGAGTCAAGAAATATGCGCAGACGTCCTCCCTTGGCAACGGTCCTGTCAGGCTTCAATGTTGCCGAGTATTTTTTCCACTCCTTCGATGACACTTTTATCTTCACGCTGACACACACTTGAGACTCTCCGTCGGCATCGGGCTCAATAAGTTCGACGAGCAGACGCGACGGCTTGTCGGAGACCTGACGAGCCCATATCGAGAAACGATAAGTAGAATCCTGCATAAAGGCTATGCCAAAAAATCCCTCATTGTCCAGGCCGGTGCGTTTGTCGCTATGGCCCGGCGAAATAAGCCTCACATAGTGGGGATTACGCTCAAACGGGCCGTCATCCATAACCGACACCTTGCCAAACGAACGCCAGCCCATGAGACGGTCGGGAAACTCAAACGAACGGTTCTTGATCATCTCGGCATAAAGTCCGCCGTCGGCAGCATAATTTATATCTTCAAAAAAGAGGCCATACATGGTCGGGGCAATATCGGCTCCGGGCTTGTTGACATGGATGTCAAATTGTACCATATCATTCTCGACAGCTCCGGTCGACAATGCCGCCCCCAACATCGGCAAAAAGCCGACAGCTATTTTCACAAACGGATTCATAAATCTAAGGTTAAATTTTTCACCGTAAAGATAGTCATATTTCCATAAATAATTATTACTGTCCGCTAAACTTTTTTTGAGCGATTGAAAAATTAGGGCTGATTCTTGCTAAGGCAAGCGACAAAAGTCGATTACCATTTGCAGGAGTCAGCCCTAATTAGTTATTTTTGGTGTCGTCAAACAAACCATGAATAACCATGAGCAAAAGTAGTAATTTCTTCGGACAGCCGATATATGGGCAGTTGATAAAATCGCTCGACCGCGAAAAAATTGTTGAAATCAGCCGAAAACACGGCGGAGAGAAGTATATAAAGAGTTTTGACGGCTTCACTCACCTGTTGACGATGCTCTATGCCGTGATACAGCGGTTCGACTCATTGCGTGAGATAGAGACCGCCATGACGGCGGAGGTACGTAAACTGCATCATGTCGGAATTAAAACTGTTCTCAGGCGCAGCACTCTGTCTGACGCAAATGCCAGACGCCCGGAGAGCTTCTTTGAAGAGGTATACCGCTATCTGTATGATGTCAATAAAGGAATCCTTTCATCGGACAGCCGACGCAATGGCACGGAAGAATGGATAAAACAGCTTCGCATCATTGATTCCACGACCATTTCGCTTTTTTCCAATGCCATTTTCAAGGGTGTTGGCCGGCAT
>NZ_CAJTCF010000006.1:52638-90631 GCF_910574735.1 Duncaniella muricolitica
CCAAATTCGAGGAACTTACAGACCGTGGCGTCATCTATGTCACAAAAATGAAGAAAAACCTCTGTTATGAGATTCTTGTCGACTGTATGCATCAGAATTCAAAGGGTCTGATGGAGTATCGTGAGCAGATTGTAGTGTTCCGTAAAGACGGCATCAACCACATTGCCAGAATAATAACATACGTAGACATCAAGAAAGGCAAGAAGCCAAAACTCATCTCTCTGCTTACCAACGATTTTGACATGCCCTTGGAGACAATTGTGGCGATATACCGCCGTCGGTGGCAGATCGAGTCACTTTTCAAACAGATAAAACAGAACTTTCCCCTGAGATACTTCTACGGCGAAAGCGCAAACGCCATCAAGATCCAGGTATGGGTCACACTTATAGCCAATCTGCTGCTTTCGGTCCTGCAAAACAAACTGACAAGACGCTGGAGCTTCTCGGGACTGGCGACAATGGTATGAATCGTGCTGATGTATTACCTAAATCTCGAAAAGTTCCTCAATCAACCCGACGCAGACCTGAAAATAATGCTCGCCGATGCATCTGAATCGCCGCCGGAAGAAACTGAAAACTGATAAGGGGGCTTGTCCTATACAAAAAGTTAGCCCAACTTCTATATTTCAAGAAGTTGGACTCGACTTTTTATGGTTTAGCGGACAGTAATAATAAATAATAAAGAGTCCGTGACAATTTAAGCCACGGACTCTTAACCTTTAAAATTTTAATTTCAATCGACTTTTATGCCCTTGTTGTCACCAGTATACTCTATCGGTGTGGCAGAGTCAAAAGTACAGTCGGTAAATGTGGCATTGCTCACATTGTTGACTGTCATGGCCGCGCCCGAATCGGGACGTATGGTCACCTTATTGAGCTTGATGTCCTTTGACTCGGACAAAAGGCCGCCTTCGCGTGCTGTGAATACCGAGTTGCTTATCTGTATATTATCAATAGGCATTTCGGGAATACCGTTAAACTTGAGAGCCTTGCCCGAGTTGAACGAAGTCACATCCTTGATAAATATGTCGCAGAAACGCGGTGTGGTTTCATCGACGGAAGGTATCTCCTTGGGAGCATTCTTAACAAAATAATAGAGGTCAAACGTAATGGCATCGCCCGAGATATTGAGCATATTGACATTGTCGATATGGATATTCCGGACCACACCTCCACGTCCACGGCAGCTTTTGAAGCGGAGACCTATGTCTGTGCCGAGAAACTGGCAGTCCGATACGCTGACATTGTTGACACCGCCCGACATCTCGCTACCTACGACAAAGCCGCCATGACCGTGAAACACCCGGCAGTCACTTACTATAACATTACTTGTAGGCACACCGCGCTTGCGTCCGGCCTCATCTTTGCCCGACTTCAGACATATAGCGTCATCGCCAACGTCGAGAGTCGAACGATAGATGATAACATTGGTACAAGACTCTACGTCAAGACCGTCTCCGTTCTGTGCATAATCGGGATTTTTGATAAACACACCGTCGACAATCAGATTCTCACACATGAGCGGATGTACGTTCCATGCGGGTGAGTTCTGGAATGTTACTCCCTGCAGCAACACATTCTTGCAACCTACAAGCTGCACCATCACAGGGCGCAGATAACGCTTGATGCTCTGAGCCTCCTCCTTGGTGAGCTTTGCGCGGCGGTCGCCCTTGGCCATCTCCTCACCGTCAATATAGCTCTGCGAAGGATACCACACGTTGCCGTTAACGATACCGCCCTTTGCTATGAGATTTTTCCATTCGGCAGTGTTCATTTTGTCCTTCTTCACGGGACGCCACATACCTCCGTTACCGTCAATTATACCGTCGCCTGTAATGGACACGTTCTCGAGATTTACACCCGAGATGGGCGACTGAGTGCGCCATGCCTCAAAACCCTCATACACGACATAGACCGTATCGTAAAGCGACTCATCGGCGGCAAAGACTATCATTGCCCCTGCGTCGAGATGAAGATTGATATTTGATTTCAACACTATCGGACCTGTGAGCCATATGCCTGCGGGTACATTGAGTGTGCCGCCACCCTGCTTTGAAAGCTTATCAATGGCTTCGGCAAAAGCCTTGGTGTTAAGAGTAATACCGTCCCCTACTCCGCCAAATTCTTTGAGATCAACCTGTCGCGAAGGTATCGCAGGACGGTCTATTACAGGCATCTCAAACGGAAGATTGTCATACAGGTGGGCATACTCGTTGCCTCCGGCTGTCATAGACACAGCCGACAACAGCATGAATGATGCCAGAAGTGATTTTATTTTCATAGTATTAAATGATGAATGGGTGTCTTAACTGATGCTTTTTTACTAAATGTGCTACAAAATTAACTATTTTAGCCGACATCACAAAACATCCGGCCACAAGCATGTTGGAAACACTGTCAAAAAATATGGATTTCCCCGGCATAATAACCCGGTAAAAACGGCCTTAGTCACAAAAATTTGTTGTAACTTCGCGAAACGCTTAATAATTCGGGAGAAAAATCATGTCAAGGCCGTATGATTAGCCGGAATAATCTGTGTCATAGGCACGCTACATGATTAAAACAAGAGATTATAATGAATAAAATTATACACGTATTAACGGCAATTATTGCACTTGCCATCACTTCTTGCACAAAGTCAGATTCGCAATATAGTAGAGATTTAGGCACAGCCGAATATCTGATGCAATCCGATATGGACAGTGCGTTATCAATATTAGAGACAATTGACCCCTCGGAGCTCAAGATCGACTCATTGCGTGCGAAATATCATTTTCTTATGGCGTATGGTCACATGCGCCACAACCGCTCTTTGATCGGGGATTCTCTTATATCATTCGCTCATGATTATTATCGAGGAAAAGACGTGGCAAGAGACATCCGAAGCGGAATGACATTTGCCTGGTATAAGTTTTGGGTCGGCGATACTCCCGGTGCCATGGCCATGCTTGATTCCCTTACAACTTTGCCCAATGTGCCCGACTCAATCATGGTTCAGACATTGAGGACTCGTGTATTGCTCGGGGCGGCGGAATATCAAGGACGCGAGCTTGTACCCCTTGCCAAGAGTCTTGAATCTCTTGAAACAGACTCCCTGAGAAAGATTGAAGCAAAATATATGCTTCTGACGGGATACGAATATGCCGGCGAACTGGATTCCGCCCTTTATATCTTGGATGAACTTATAGCATTCGCCCGCAATAACAACTGGGGCGATAAGCATTTTCAGTTTGAAATTGAACGCGCACAGTTGTTGACCGAACAAGGGAGAAACACAGAAAGCGACGCTCTTATTGATAAAATTTTCCGAAAAGCGGGACCTGACAATGGAGCGGCATACCTCCTTCACTTCCAATATGCGATAAATGCTTTAAATTCCGGAGACATCAGCCGGGCTTCTCAACACCTCGCATTCGCTGATAGTCTCGCCATCAAATTGAGAGGTGATGATGACGCTTATTTCCGCAGTTATAGCAACCTTCTTCATGCTATCATTGATTTCAAACAGACCGGGCGTATCAAACTGAGACATATCAACGGATTGAACAACCGTCAGAATGAACGTTTCAACCGTATGAAGGCCTCGCAATGGGAATCCGAACGCGGAGCCTTGCGTGAGCAGAACAAGGCTTTGACTCTCAAAGCCGAGAGCGAGCACAAGACTGTGATAATACTGATAATCGGTATCATTGCATTAATGGCCCTGACCGGCACATGCTGGATTATAGTAATCCGCCGCCAACGGGAACGTGAAAACGAAGAGCGTATCGAGGCTTTGCAAAAAATGATCGACGAATATAAATCCTCACCGGTCATGCCTGTCACAGAGACCGCAGACTCATCAACGCTACGCAGCATCATGCTCAAGCAACTCGGCATTATCAAGATGGTAGCGGAAACTCCCACCGAACAGAATCGCGAAATGTTACGTAAAATCTCCTCCATTGATGGAGAGACCAACGGTGAACTCGTCGACTGGGGAAAAGTGTTTGAAATAATCGACAATCTCTATTCCGGATTTTACACGAAACTAAACACCACATATGGCAGTATGCTCAGTCAGAAAGAAGAGCAGATAATCGTGCTTATGGTGGCCGGTTTTTCGACCAAAGAGATAAGTGTGATCACGGGTCAGACCACCGCAACAATCTATGTCAGAAAATCATCAATAAGAAAGAAACTCGGAGCACCCGAGAAAGAGGACATAGTCCGATTCCTGCAATGTCAGCATCTCTGTTGAATGAGTTTAAGGCCAGGCCGAAACATCCGCCCGGTCATACACAAATCGACCTGTCAGCTAATTTGCTCAGATGATTAAAAATGTGTAATTTTGCACCCGCAAAATCATCATCGGACATTCATGAGCATTTCAATAAACAATCTCAAGGTAGAATTTTCGGCAAAATGCCTTTTTGATAATATATCTTATATAATCAACCGCAAGGACAAGATAGCCCTTGTGGGCAAAAACGGTGCCGGTAAGTCGACAATGCTCAAGATTATTGCCGGCATCCAAAAACCGACCTCGGGCAACGTGGCCATACCCAACGACACTACAATCGGGTATCTGCCACAGCACATGACCATAAGCGACTCAGCCACCGTAATCGAGGAGGTGCGCACTGCATTCAGCCACATCCGAGAGATGCATGAGCGACTCGACCGTATGAGCGAGGAGCTGGCTTCTCGTACCGACTATGAGTCGGACTCATATCAGGAACTCATCGAAGCCATGACCACTCTGACCGACCGCATAGCCATGGAGGAAAGCGACAACTGCGAGGCCGAGATGGAAAAGACTCTTCTGGGTCTCGGATTTGTGCGCGATGACTTCAACCGTCCCACCTCGGAATTTTCAGGCGGATGGCGCATGCGTATCGAGCTGGCCAAACTACTGCTCACCCGTCCCGATGTGCTCCTGCTCGACGAGCCGACCAACCACCTCGACATCGAGTCAATCCAGTGGCTTGAGAACTTTCTCGTGACCAAGGCCAACGCGGTGGTGCTCGTGAGCCACGACCGCGCGTTTATCGACAATGTGACCAACCGTACCATAGAGATTTCGCTCGGAAAGATATATGACTACTCTGTCAACTATTCCAAATATGTCACTCTGCGTCAGGAACGTCTCGAACAACAGATGAGAGCTTTTCAGAATCAGCAGAAGATGATCAAGGAAACCGAAGACTTTATCGAGCGATTCCGCTACAAAGCCACCAAGAGCGTGCAGGTGCAGAGCCGCATCAAACAACTGGCCAAAATAGACCGCATCGAAGTCGATGAGGTGGACACCTCGCATCTCAATCTGAAATTTCCTCCGGCACCACGCTCGGGCGATTATCCGGTTATAGCCGACAATGTAGGCAAGGCTTATGGCGACCATCAGGTATTTGACCATGCGACATTCACCATCAAACGTGGCGAAAAAGTAGCATTCGTAGGCAAGAACGGCGAAGGAAAATCGACTCTCGTAAAATGTATCATGAACGAG
This sequence comes from Duncaniella muricolitica, assembly GCF_910574735.1. NCBI lineage: Bacteria > Pseudomonadati > Bacteroidota > Bacteroidia > Bacteroidales > Muribaculaceae > Duncaniella > Duncaniella muricolitica. The sequence continues at coordinate 58,130 of NZ_CAJTCF010000006.1, forward strand.
ATACCCTACACCGGCACACTTAAAATCGGTCATAATGTCAAAATCGGATATTTCGCACAAAATCAGGCTCAACTGCTCGACGGCGAAATCACCGTATTTGATACCATCGACCGCGTGGCCGTCGGTGACATCCGCACCAAGATACGTGATATACTGGGAGCTTTCATGTTTGGAGGCGAGGCTTCCGACAAGAAAGTAAAAGTGCTCTCAGGCGGTGAGAAAACGCGTCTGGCCATGATACGTCTGCTTCTCGAACCGGTCAATCTGCTCATACTCGACGAGCCGACCAACCACCTTGACATGAAGACCAAAGATATACTCAAGAACGCCATCAAGGAGTTTGACGGCACGGTCATAGTGGTGAGCCACGACCGCGAATTTCTTGACGGACTGGTCGAAAAGGTCTATGAATTCGGAGGCGGACAGGTCAGGGAATGCCTCGGTGGCATATATGAGTTTCTTGAAAAGAAAAAAATCGCATCGCTCGCCGAACTGGAGCGCACACTACCTAAGGCTCAGCCGGCAAAAACCCAGCAATCCAACCCTGTCGCACCACAACAGGCCCCCAAAGCCAAGGAACAGACGCCTGCTTCACCACGTGAAGAACGGAAACTATCTTATGCCGAACAGAGAGAGCATGAGAAACTCGTACGCAAGGCCCGCAAGAAAGTGGAAGAAGCCGAGGCTGAAGTTGGACGTCTTGAGAAAGAGGTGTCCGACATCGAGGCAATAATCGCCGCGGGCAATCCTCCAGCCGACATATACAGCCGCCATGAAGCCGCCACAAAGCAGCTCGAGAATGCCATGTCGCTATGGGAACTTGCTTCGCTTGAATTTGAATCTTTCTCATGAACATTCCGCAGATACTGCTCCATACCCATCACACGCCGTGCGGTAATCTCACATTAGGATCCTATGACGGCCGTCTATGTCTCTGTGACTGGGAGTCGAGCCGACATCCGGGCGCGGCATTGGCACGAATTGCGAGCGGACTGCGTGCCGAGTGGAAATTTCAGCAATCCGACGTCACGACGGCCGCCGCCTCACAGCTTGACGAATATTTCGCGTACAAACGCAAGGTGTTTGATATGCCGCTACTGTTTATCGGCACACCGTTTCAGACTTCTGTGTGGCACAAACTTATGGAGATACCCTATGGCCATACAATATCATACGGCACACTCGCCGCACAGCTCGGCCGGCCGTCGGCAGTCAGAGCTGTGGCCAATGCCAACGGAGCCAACGCAATTTCAATCTTCTCGCCCTGTCACCGAGTGATAGGTTCGGACGGCTCTCTTACGGGTTATGGAGGCGGTCTTGAGGTTAAACGCCGGCTGCTCCTTCACGAAACATCACACTATTAACCATATAACCTTTGCTCGAAAAGCAAGTAACCATGACAGCAACAACTGACTCGGGCAAGACCGCCTTTTCAATACTTTTTGCCATAAGCATCGCCCATCTGCTCAACGATGCCGTGCAATCGGTCATCCCCTCCATCTACCCGATACTAAAAGACGATTTCGGACTAACATTCACACAGATAGGCATAATCACATTTGTCTTTCAGATGACATCGTCGATACTCCAACCCTTTGTCGGCCGATATGCCGACCGCCATCCAAGCCCCTACGCACTGACTATCGGTATGTGCATCTCGCTGACCGGCCTCTTCATGCTGGCCTTTTCCGACAGTTTTGCGTTAATCATCGGTTCGGTGGCAGTCGTAGGCATGGGTTCCTCCATATTTCATCCCGAAGCCTCACGCGTGGCTCAGATAGCCGCCGGCTACCGTAAAGGCCTCGCTCAATCCATCTTTCAGGTAGGCGGCAACGGCGGTGCTGCCATAGGCCCGTTGCTGGCCGCACTCATAGTATTGCCTCACGGCAAAGGCGCAGTGATATGGTTTGCCTTCGCCCTCGTGCTCGGTGCAGCCGTAGTGACATGGGTAGGACGATGGTATCAGCGGAGTATCTCTACCCGTATGACAGCACAAGTAGCCCGTGCCCGAAAGGCCCTGCATCTTACCGAACGTCAGGTCAGATGGGCTATGATAGTGCTCGTGTTGCTCACATTCTCCAAGCAGTTTTTTCTGGCAAGTATGACGAGCTATTTTACATTCTTTCTGATTGACAAATTCGGCATATCGATACGCGACGCACAGCTATGCCTATTCGCCTTTCTCGCAGCCTCGGCCATAGGCATTATCGCTGGCGGATATGTTGGCGACAAGATAGGACGCAAATACGTGATATGGTGCTCAATTCTTGGCGCGGCACCTTTTGCCCTCTTCATGCCTTATGCCGGATATGCAATGACTGTGATACTTGCTGTGCTTGTGGGCCTGATTATCTCATCGGCATTCTCGGCCATACTCGTATTTGCAACCGAGCTCAAGCCGGCACATATAGGCACAATTGCAGGGCTCTTCTTCGGGCTGTCGTTTGGTCTTGGTGGCATCGGAGCTGCATTTTTCGGCTGGCTTGCCGAGCTTACCAGTATCCAGTTCATATTCCGCGTCAGCACACTGCTCCCACTTCTCGGCATAGTCGCGACATTCCTTCCCGACATGAAGCCTGTCAACAAGGAATAAACCTATATATACAAGATACAAGAGACTCAGAAGAAACATCTGTTTCTTCTGAGTCTCTTGTATCTTGTATTCCCTGAGAGAATTACATTATGCCGCGCTCGCGGAGCTTGAGCTGCCATGCCCAGGCCGAGCGGAGTGTATCGGCAAGAGTGGAATCGGCTTTCCAGCCGAGTACTTCATTGGCGTAGGAGGGATTGGCCCATACCTTCTCGATATCGCCGGTGCGTCGTCCTACAATCTTGTGGGGCACCTTGACACCTGTTGCCTCTTCAAAAGTATTGATGAGTTCAAGCACCGAGACTCCATTGCCTGTACCGAGGTTGAAAATCTCAATCTTGTCGTCAGACTTGTCAGTGAGCATGCGTTCCACTGCTATCACGTGGGCCTTGGCTAGATCCACTACATTGATATAGTCGCGAATGCATGAGCCGTCAGGAGTGTTGTAATCATCGCCAAACACGCTCAGCTCCTTACGGATGCCGATAGCGGTCTGTGTCAGATAAGGAATGAGATTCTGGGGCACACCGTTGGGCAACTCGCCTATCTCAGCCGAGGGATGCGCACCGACGGGATTGAAATAGCGGAGTATTACGCTCTTGAAAGGTGCGCCCGACTTGATGACGTCAGTGATGATGTCTTCTGAAATCTGCTTGGTGTTACCATAGGGCGATGTCGCCTTCTTGATTGGCGAAGACTCTGTAACGGGGTTGACATCAGGCTCGCCGTAGACAGTACATGACGAGGAAAATACGATGCCTTTCACTCCGTTGGGCCCCATGAGGTCAAGAAGATTGAGCAGAGTGTTGAGGTTATTGCGGTAATAGAGGATGGGCTTTTCCACACTCTCGCCCACAGCCTTGGATGCTGCAAAGTTAATAATGCCCTTGATGTCGGGATAGTCGGCAAAAAGTCGGGTCAGCGTGGCCATGTCGGTGCAATCACCTTCAACAAAGTCGGGCTTTATACCTGTGATACGCTCTATGCCTTCGACCACGTCGGCACTTGAGTTGGACAGGTTGTCAATAATGACCACCTGATATCCTGCCTGCTGAAGCTCTACCACTGTGTGTGAACCGATATAGCCTGTGCCACCGGTCACGAGGATACGTTCCTTTTTCATTTATGTCAAAATTGTATGCTGTTGGAATCTGTCGTTGTAACTACCGTTAGATTATAACATCACTGTCAGCTTTCTTGTTCGGGATGACGCGGGCTGTAAGTGCCTATGTGACGCCGTTTTTTCTCTTCAAATATATCAGATATCGCAAAGAATATACCGCTCTCCTCCACATCACCAAACTCGTCATTGATGGCCGTACCAAACATCTTCATTGTCGGTGAGAGACTCATATAGGAGTTGACAAGCGGTGGGATATTGAAGCCGTGTTTCCTCACCTCATGATTGAGTATCTTGTAATCCTCCTTGAATGTCTCTCCGTCAAAAAGCCGCTCCATAGCCTCGTTATCAATCGATGTGTCAAGGGGGCGGATAGGCCACACAAGCATCTCGGGATCCGGGAAATGCTTCTGAAGGAAATAAAGTATGAGGTCGCGGCACGTGCGGTCATAGCTCGGATACATGGTCATCTTGCCGAAAAGATATTTGATTTCGGGATGCTCCACCGTAAGTGCACCAAGGCCGTCCCACAGGTTGTCAAGTGCGAAGAGAGCCTTTGCACCGGCCTGTGACGACTGATAGTGCAAGCGCACAAACGAGCGTCCGAGCTCGATGGTGCTCGGAAGGAGTTCACTGATAAATCGCTCGGAGAAGTTGAACATGTGGCTTGTGGCTATACGCGGACGCCCTTGAGCGTCAATCCTGATATCACGGCCTATGATGAAGCGATATCCCCCGAGTATGAGGCGTGCTTCAGGATCCCAGACTATAAGCTGACGACATGGAGGGTCCATAGTGTCAAACTCGTCGATGTCGACACTTTTACCCGTGCCGCCGCCTGCTGCCCTGAATGACTCCTCGCGCAGACGGCCTATCTCTCTCATCGTGGCCGGACACTCGCGGCCGTCAAGCGTGTAGATTAGATTGCCGCCTTTGTTGGAGCGGCGCAGCAGACGCTCGGGGGTCAGTTCCTGTTCTATCAATGAGGGGTCTATCGGGTCGATAATGGGCTGAGTCATGATTCTATTTTTGACTGGGCAGTTCGTAAACAATGGACCTTAGCTCTGCGGCCTGCGACAATGCATCTTTACCCCCTCTCAGCGACTGCCAGGGTATAGGCTTGCCGAAAGTGAGTGTGAAATGCGCACCTTCGCTCAGAAAGACTTCTTTAGGCAGACGCACCATCTCGATATTGAACCGCAGTCCAAGCTGTGTCCTTAGACGTGCAAATTTATAAAAAAACTGTGAATTTTCACCACTAAAATGTATGGGAATTATATCTCTTTGCGATGAAATGGCCTTTACGACCGACATTTTGCGCCATTGGAGGTCGGCGACCTTTCCGTCGCTATCCATCCGCGACACTAGTCCGGCCGGAAACATCACTATCGGATCGTCTCCTGAAAACGCACGGTCAATGTCACTGACCTTTCCGCGCGACTGCGAGCCGTGTTTGTTGACCCCGAGAAATATCGGCCGCAACGGTTCGACAAAATCGAGCAGATCATTGACCACAAACCTTGCCGGCACAGCTCCACCTCCATATATCTCCTTGGCCACTGTCGCGAGTACCAGTCCGTCAAGGCCGCCGAGGGGATGATTGGACACAAGTATCACCCTGCGACGCGAAGGGTCGGGGCGGCATCCGCGCATATCGTAGCTCACCGACAGGTCCTTCACCACCGCTTCGGCAAAATCGGCCCCGACGAGCGAGGCGTTGCGTTCAAGCAGCTCGTTGAGACGGTCCTGACATATCATGTCGGCCAGACGGTTTATGAGCCAGCGCGGTATAAACCGATATTGGCGCGGCACGCGCTCCCGCAACACCTTGTCAATATCAATCCGCATCATGCTCACGGATTATTTCACCAAACGCCTGCCATAAAGGGTCGGCCGGCAGCGGGGCGGTAACGTCTATCATATTGCCCGACACGGGATGCTCGAAGCGGATGCGATGGGCGCGCAGCGAGATGGAGCCGTCGGGATTGGAGCGTTTGTCACCATATTTCAGATCGCCCTTGACAGGGCACCCCACTGATGAGAGTTGCACGCGTATCTGATGTTTTCGTCCGGTCTCAAGATGAACCTCGAGCAGATGGTAGCGGTCAGACGCTCCGAGATATTTATACGAGAGCGCGGCCTCTTTGGCTCCGGCCTTGGGTACGGGAGAGAAATAACTCTTGTTGTTGCGTTCGACCGATGAGATGTAACCCGTAAGCCGTTCTTCATCCTGAGGAGGACGGTTGCGTGAGATGGCAAGATAGGTCTTGCTGACGCGTCCGGTGCGAAACATTTCATTCATTCTTGCAAGAGCCTTGGAGGTCTTGGCAAACACCACAAGTCCGCCAACAGGACGATCAAGACGGTGCACTACACCGCAAAACACATTGCCCGGCTTGGAGTATTTCTCCTTTATCCATTGCTTGAGCGTCTCGACAAGCGGCTCATCGCCGGTCTTGTCGCCCTGCACGATTTCGCCCGGCAGCTTATTGACTATTATTATATGATTGTCTTCGTATAATACTTCCATTTTATTATTTGATCTCTATAAAAATCTCATTTATTGACTCCCGGACACCACTATTCACGCGACACGGTCGACAATAGCAGCAATAGCACCGTCGCCGGTGACATTGCAGGCTGTGCCAAACGAGTCCATCGCAATGTAGAGAGCTATCATCAGGGCAACGGTCTCCTGGTCAAATCCGAGAATTGACTGCAACAGACCGAGCGACGCCATTATGGCACCGCCCGGGATGCCGGGTGCCGCCACCATAGTGATGCCGAGCATAGTTATGAAATGGAGAAACAGTGGCAGGTCATGAGGCTGATTGTGCATAATCATGATGGCCAATGCGCATGCCACAATCTTAAGCGTACTGCCACTGAGATGGATAGTGGCGCAGAGCGGTATCACAAATCCGGCCGTATCCTCTCTCACCCCCATTTTGACAGCCTGACGGAGAGTCACAGGGATTGTGGCGGCTGACGACTGTGTGCCCAAAGCCGTGAAGTAGGCCGGAAGCATCGTCCTGAGCATACTCAGCGGATTGCGACGCGCAAAGGGCGCGGCGATGCAATACTGGAGTAGGAGCACAAACACGTGCAACACAAATATCACGCCGATTATCTTGATAAACCCGCGTAACATCATACCCACTTCACCCTCAACGGTCATTATCAGAAATATGCCGAAGATGTAGACTGGAAGCAGCGGTATGATGGCCGTGTTGATGGTTTTGCTGACAATGTCACGAAACTCGCTCATGCCTCTGCGAAGCGCGGTACCTGAGGAGAAAGCTATGCCAAGACCAAGCACAAACGAGAGCACAAGCGAAGTGGTGACACCCATCAGCGGAGGCATCTCTACAGTAAACCATGGCGTGAGCTTACTCACATCCTCCGCTGCCGAGAGCGATGTCTCGCCTCCGACAAGACCGGGAAACAGGGCCGAGCCCGTGAGATAGGAAATAAGTCCGGCCATGACAGTAAATCCATAGGCGAGCAATGCCGTGATTACAAGCAGACGTCCTGCGCGCCCACCGATGTCGGCGATGGCGAGCACAACGAACCCCACGATAATCATGGGTATCATGAAGCCGAGAAACTGCGAATAGATGGCATTGAAAGTAGCGCATAATTCACCCAGCCACTGCGGAGCGATATAACCTATCAGTATGCCAAGCACGATGGCTATGGCTATACGCGGGAGAAGTCCGAGCCGTTTCATTTGCGCCAGAGATTGGATGATGCATCAGAAGGCATACGCCAGTCGCCACGCGGAGAGAGACACACCGAGCCGACCTTGGGGCCGTCGGGCAGACATGAACGTTTGAACTGCTGCTGGAAAAACCGCTTCATGAACGTGTCGAGCCACTTGCGTATGGTGGCCTCGTCATACTCTTCTGACTTGAACGCATGGATGGCGAGATAATAGATGCGCTCCGGAGTGAATCCGTAGCGGAGCATATAATATAGAAAGAAGTCGTGAAGCTCATAGGGGCCTACGAGGTCTTCGGTGCGCTGCAATATCTCGCCGTCGGCAGCCGCGGGCACCAGCTCGGGGCTGATTGGGGTATCAATGATGTCGAGCAGAAGCTCCTTGACGGTGGACGAAGTCGAGTCAAGATGTGCGTAATAGTCCACAAGATGCTTTACAAGCGTCTTAGGCACTCCGGCATTGACACCATACATAGACATATGGTCACCGTTGTAGGTAGCCCATCCGAGAGCCAGCTCAGACAGGTCGCCTGTGCCGAGCACTATGCCTCCGAGGCGGTTGGACATATCCATAAGTATCTGGGTGCGCTCGCGAGCCTGACAGTTCTCATAGGTCACATCATGCACTGCCGGGTCGTGACCTATGGCCTCGAAATGAAGGTTTACCGCCTCGCCGATGGGTATCTCCATCGAAGTGACTCCGAGAGCTTCCATCAGACGAGTGGCATTGTTGTGAGTGCGGTCTGTGGTGCCGAATCCGGGCATTGTTATACCGGTAATGCCCTTACGGTCGAGGCCGAGACGGTCAAAAGTTCTGACAGCCACAAGCAATGCGAGTGTGGAGTCGAGTCCGCCCGATATGCCCACCACAAGCGACTTGCACCCGATGGCATCAAGGCGTTTGGCCAAGCCGGCCACCTGTATATTGAGTATCTCGTCACATCTTTCATGTTTGACCGACGTTTCTGCGGGCACAAAGGGATGAGGGTCGACATAACGCATGAGTCGGTCGGTGCGTCCCCACTGATAGCCTGAAGAACTTTTACCGCAAGAGTCGACGCTTATTGAAGCTGCACCCTCACGTTCGGCACAGTCGGCAAAGGTGGTCATGTGCATACGGTCACGCTCAAGGGCCTCAATGTCGACGTCGGCTATAACATAGTTGTCAGCCGGATCCCAACGCTTGTTGGCCGCAAGCATGCTACCGTTCTCTGCCACCATGGCCTTGCCGTCAAACACGAGGTCGGTTGACGATTCGCCCCACCCCGCACCGGCATAGACATAGGCACACAGGCAGCGGGCCGACTGCTGGGCCACAAGTTTGCACAGATAATCATATTTACCTATAAGATCGTCGGAGGCAGAGAGGTTGAGCACCACCTGCGCGCCCCCCATGGCCAGACGGCACGACGGAGGAACTGGCACCCACAGGTCTTCACATATCTCTATGCCCACCTTGGCTCCGTGGCTTGAAAACACGCAGTCGTTGCTCATGCGACATACTACACGGCCGACAGTGACATCGGCCGAAATGCCCTGTGGCAGCGGACGCCACCATCTGCGCTCGTAAAACTCGTTATAATTCGGCACATAGCTCTTGGCCACGAGTGAGACCGAACCGTCGCGCAAAAACGCGGCACAATTATAGACCGCCCCGGCATGCACCACCGGCAGTCCGACGGCAAAATGTATGGGATGACTCATGGAGTAGTCCCTGAGACGGGCGAGCGCGTCGGCAGCAGCATCAATCAGCGTGCGGTTATGAAACAGGTCGGCACACGTATAGCCCGTGAGCGACATCTCGGGAAACACAGCCAGTTCCACTTTGCTGTCAACCAGCTTATCGAGCATCGCGATGATTCCCGACAAATTGTAGTCCACATCGGCCACTCGCACCCGGGGTGCACACGAGGCCACACGCAGAAATCCGTTATGCATATCTATATGTTTTTTGACTTACACAAGTCGATTTATTCCATAAAACATCCCAAAGTTAACGAAATTTTTGCGATATTTGCGATTGTAAAACATAAAATTTCCGTTTGCTGTGTCTACACCCCTGCATATGCCATTGCTTTTTTCCTACATCAATGCGCTGATGTGGGCCTTTGTCGCGGCCTATGCCATGCTGATTACCACGCTCATAGTAGCCGTATTGAGCGAAAACCGCAATCCGCTCAAGGCTCTCGGATGGGTCATGGCCCTGCTGCTGTTTCCGGTGGGAGGGGCAGTGCTTTATTTTGTATTCGGGCGCAGCATGCGTAATGTCAAGATGATCTCGCGCCGCAACCGCCGACGGCTGCTCAATGCCGAGTCACACCGCCCCATGCCCAAACTCAGTCGGCAGCTCTCGCCCGAAAACCGACGCCGCATCATGCTTGGCTATTCGGTAGCCGAGGCAATGGTCTATTCACCTAACAGTGTCGAGGTAATCAATGATGGGAGCCGCATGTTTGAGGCCCTGTTTGACGATCTGCGCCGCGCCCGCAAATACATCAACCTGCAGTTTTACATCATAGCCAATGACCCGCTCGGACGACAACTCGGCGATATACTGATAGAGCGCGCCAAGGCCGGAGTCAAGATTAGGGTCATATATGACTACGTGGGTTCGTTTGGCTCGCACAGCCAGATATTATTCAACCGTCTGCGCTCCCACGGCATAGAGGTACACTCGTTTTTCCGCATACAGTTTCCCGAAAAGCTCGGCCGACTCAACTGGCGCAACCACCGCAAAGCCGTAATAATCGATGGACTCATCGGCTATATCGGCGGCATAAATGTGGCACAAAGATATGTCGACGGCGGATCATTCGGATGTTGGCGCGACATGGCCGTGCGCCTCACCGGCCCAGGAGTCCTCGCCCTGCAACACAACTTTGCCATTGACTGGAAATTCATGGGTTATGACCTCATAACCGATGAGCCGGCCGATTCTTATCCGATGGCTATGAGAGAGAGAACTATCGACGACGTGCTTGTGCAGATCATAGCCTCGGGCCCGACCAACCGTTGGGGCAACACCCATATGCTTTTCATCAAAGCTATATCGGGAGCAAAAAACCGCATCTATATCCAGACTCCCTACTTCCTGCCGAGCGAGGGATTGCTGACAGCGTTGCAATGTGCAGCCCTCTCGGGCGTGGATGTGCGTGTGATGCTTCCGCGCAAATCCGACTCAGCCGTCCTCACCCATGCCTCGACAAGCTATGTGGAGGAGTGTCTGCTGGCCGGCATGAAGATATACTTCTACAATGCCGGAATGCTCCACGGCAAGGTGCTACTGGTCGATGACGACTTTGTGACATTAGGCTCGACCAACTTTGATTATCGCAGTTTCGAGCACAATTTTGAGGAGAATATCGTGATGTACTCGCCCGAAGTCAATGCTGAGATAGCCCGACTGTTCAAAAAAGACCAGGAGGACTGTACTCTCGTCAAACTCAGCGAGTGGAACCGACGCCAACGTGCTCTCAAAGCCCGCGAATCACTCTGTCGCCTCCTCAGCCCGATACTCTGAGCAAAATTAGTGGGCCATGCACTGTTTATTGCCGTTGCCCGGTTGGTGCAAATCGTATAATAAGGAAATAAACAAGTAATGCAATTGAATGAATAGAGTTCAGCAGCAGTGCCAAAAACCACCATGTCAGTCCGGCTCCATAATGGCTATCGAAGACAAGATTGTAGCTCAATATGGCATTATAGGCTAACATCACAATCAGATTGCCTGACGCGGCTCTCGGTCTGACCCTGTGACACAGCCATGTCGATAACAGCGACAGCGCATAAGCCGCACCGAGCAACGCCGTATCCTCGTTCCAACCTCCTGCCATACAACTCACAATCGCCAATAGGAGAAGCACAAGCCATGCTATCCAAAATCGTTTATCGGTCAGTTTCATTGTATTAATGAAATAGTTATGACAAAGCACCTTAATCTTCAAAAATAGTTTTTAATGATGGATCAGCAATTTCAAAAGTCCATTCGTAGTCGTATGAGTCCACGAAAACTATAGTATCGTTTTGGGCTTTCTTATGCAGAATTACTATATTCTTCTTTTTCTGTATTACATTTTCTAATTCAATAACTTGAGTTAATGGGTCGATAAATATCCCAAATGACTCTCCATTGGTTAGTCGCACCTTCTTCCCCATCTTACCCCAACGTTCTAAACTTACAACCGTATCGTTGATTTCTGCATCAAAGCATTTCTGATATTCTTTTGTTCTATTTTGATACCCGATAGAGTTAACCGTGGCTAATAAAACAAGTAATACAGATACACCCAAATAAGACCAACTGTATTTATTCAGAAAATCTATGCAGTTAAGTTTTATTTGTTTTTTCTTTGATGTGACAAGGAATGCAATCGTCATCCATACATAAAACAGGATAGGGACAGCGATAATATTATAGAGGGCATATGTGCAGGTTATCATGACACATATTGTTAAGACTACAATAGTTCTGAGTTTCATATCTTACTGTGCTTTAATGTTATAACGTTTTACATACAGCCACATTCCTGCTGATAGCGGTATAATAGTGAATCCCCATGAAATCAGGGAAATCATGAAGTATGCCAATCCTGTAAAACCGTCTTGGATTCTTAGCCCTGCCCATATAAAGGATAAGACATTTATAAAAGGACATACAACTATCCAACAAAGAAATGAATATTGAATCCAATTCAAATTTCCAATTTTACGATATGCAATTAGTCCGCCAATGATATATGCAAACTCCCAAATTAAGAAAAGCTCTGCATTAATACTATGGAACAATTCCACGAAATTATCTTTCATAAGTACAAGCCCTGTAAAGACGCTTATCATAATCGGCATTAGGACTATTATGCCGATATAAACCCAAAATTGTTTATTTTTCAGCTTCATAGCTTCTTTGTAATGAATCCAAGACTAAACATAATGATTAAAACTGTAGCCGCAAACAGAATTGTTGAGCCATAGATGACAAACAACCGCTGGTACAGCCTCTTCATACTGGAATAATGCTCCATTATCTCCTTGCGGCGTTGCTCGGTATAGCGCAGTCTGCAAAAGATTTCGGGCAAAAATAATAGAGCGAGCCCGCATATTATCGCTGCCGGATTTCCAAAGAGTCGGTACATCACCGGCAGCAGTAACGGAACAAGGAGTCCAAACGACCAAACAAAGCTCAGCGTCAGACTTCCGCTTGATGGGCTGCCACCTTTTTCCCTCAAAGCCTCGCCAATATACCAGATGTAATCAAACAGATAATATCGTTTCATGATATATTCCCTGTTAATGATAAATAATCCTTTTGTATCAGATATGTCGCTAATCTTCCCTGCATGTATAATTTAGCCGCATAGCCCAAGGGCACTTGTTGCTCGCTGCAACGAATGGCCGCTACATAGACCGGGATATTTATGATTGGGAACATGACCAAAACCGAATATGACACATTTACACGATACTGAGTCAGTTCATACTGGTTATATTTGAATCTGATGTAATAGAGGTTCAGCAGATATACGTTCACATAGCCTAATGTCAGGAAATACAATAGTCTAAGTCGTTTACTACGGACTACTGACACAAGCCGTTTATATATCATTGGCGAATACATTGTCAGCCATAATGTAAAATTGGAGAAAAGCATGAGAATTATCCCAAACGCTCCAAATATTTTCAACAATGTCAACGATTTACCCATTTCCCCGAACAGGCATACTATGGCAGTCGCCAACATACACCATAAATCAATGGCGAGCAACACGGCAAACGCAATAAAGAGCCAAAAGAATAGCTCATTGACCGCGTTTCCACATCTGTTCCAAAATCGTTTATCGGTCAGTTTCATGGTATTCAAGGAGTTTTCGGGTTGAGTTTATGATGTCTTTCCATGACGCGCCGCCAAGCTCAAAAGACAGGGCGCGGGAATAATCCCAGTCAAGACCTTTGCCATCGGTGGCTTTCCGGGTGGGCAAAATCTCCAGAGTGCGGCTGTCGTGTTTCAGAAGCACTCCTGTGGAGTGTTGGTAAAGCTGTCGCCATGAGCGTTGCTTCATGGCTTTGATCAGTTCCGCGTTTTTCAGCTCCACATATTTGCCATGCAGACTTGTATGGAATATTTCCATGAGAGTATTCTCAAATTCTCCGTTACTACAGCCTATGGGGAGGAATTTAATCGGGAGACTCGCAGTGACATTATATACCGTAACAAATATATATTCCTTGTCGGTGCGGTAAATACGACACCTTCCAGTGCCATCCAACTCCGGGCAACTGTCGTTGTATTTTCGATTGATTTTTCGCCACCGGTATAGGGCCAGAATAATCGCGGCGATGACGAATATTGCGACCGAACCATACGACGGGCCTTCATAATATTTAAACACCGTCATATTATTCTCCGGGTTATCTTTCTGATACACCACACCTATGCTGTCGCCAACGGCAAAACCATTAGCATGCATACCACCTTTATATGTTACACCATTCACTGTAAAGTTGTAATATATTATAGGACCACTTGTGCCTATGTAGCCAATATCTGAAATTACAGTCGATGTATGTTTCGGATTTGCCGACAAAGCATTGTATTTGTGGTTTTGGAAATACAAACCTCCGATAAGAAATGGCACGAGAATCAGCAACATAGCACCAAATGGCAAGTGCCTCTCACCCCGCCGTCCAAAGAAAAACCGATATATTTTGCTGTCAGATTTCATTCGTCTATATGTCCTTTAACGATACTGAAAAATATATTAGCATTGTCCGGATATTTTTTGATATAGTCGCAGGTAACTTGACAACTTCGGGCAACATACTCATACGAAGTTTCAGAGTTATTCCGATTACAATACCAATTGTCGAATATTGGTTTAATGTTACCATTATTAAAGAGATACACGTCTCCACCAAGAATAGGTATATTTGAATTGTAATACACCTCCGCTATTCTCAGAGCTTCACTCTTGGTATAGGCAATTCCATCCACACCAATTGATTCAAGTGAAATACTCCTTAACTTCATACCTGTTGCCACCGTTGTCTTTGCTCTAAAACAAAGTGAGGCTACAAAAGCGGTAACCATAGTCGGAAGAAATGAAACAATACTCCATATCAATATTATTACCAATGTTAAATCTAAAGCTGAAAAACCTACATACTCGTCAGCAGATACATCGTCAGATACTTCAGTTGGTGCAAGCCAATCTATAACAAATATGATTGCAAAAATGACCGCTAAGGCGACAGCGGAGAACAAATAAGTAGTGAGTCCAAGTTTTAACCAAGCGCAAGACCTATTGCTCTTCCAAGCCACAGCGTGCCCGATTAGGTATGTGATAAGAATTATGATACAAATGGGTAAGACATCAGAATCTAACCTGAGTTTGTAAAATAATTCCATCTGTCCGACTGTCAAAGCCGTTGACAGTATGGCAAATGCCTCAAATATCCAAAATCGTTTATCGGTCAGCTTCATATTTGTTCAAGATAAGCAACAATTCGTGAAAAAGAGGACTTCATCTCGTTTGTGAAATCTTCTTTTTTCACGATTCGTTGGTACATTCGTTTAACGTTTTCGTAATCAGCGTTATTGGAGAGTTTGGCAGAAATTAGACCAACCATACAATGAGTATCAAGACCGGAACAATATGGACTATATTGTTCTATTGGCATAGTATTGAATAGCCGGTCTATTGAATCGATACAGTCATATTGAGAGAGAAAATCCAATGCAATAGGAAGTAATGGAGACAGCCCCATATCAAGCCGATTGTAGTCGTCATACTCATTGTCTGTAAGAATAAAGCGGTCTGTTTTGGCAACCTGCATTTTCCATCTTAAATCCGGATTAAATCCTTGCAGTTTTATTCTTTGAAGCAATAAAAGATTTATAAATGCAGAAAGGTTCAGAGTGAAGCCACATTCATTGCATATTGTGGTTATCTCTCCATAGTCCACACTGACATACGGAAATATGTTTACCTCAAAACCCCATGAACAATAAGTGAAGAATATTTCATCAGTACGACTGCCGACTTTTCGACTCAACGCAAATCGACCTCTGAGAATCTTGAAACCGTTAGCAGCGGCGAATGGCTCCAAGGTGGAGAAAATATGCTTTTTAACGTCCTGTATCTTCATAATCACATCCTGTTTATGATAGTGTAAGGCATTAGAACCTTTGATAAATCAATACCTCCACGAAAATCTACATCAGTAAAACTTGCTTCGGAAAAGTCAACATCCTCCAATCGTCCTTTATTAGACACTAAAAATGATAATTTATTTCCATAATAATAGCTGTCGAACTTCGGCCCGCAAAACACGCATCCATAAATCTTTCCGACAAATTTGCACTTTGAAAATGAAGCGGCAATGAATGTGGTATTGAAGTCGCAGTTAATAAACGTACAACCTATGAAATCAGCAATTCCGAGACTTCTTAATTTGACATTTTCAAAAGTGCAACCCATATAGACAGTTTTCCGCAACAAGACAGAAGTCCGTCCACCCATAGAGAAATGTTGTAACTTACCGCCATTGAAAACACATTCTATAAATCGACACCCTCTTGCAAGGACATCGGAAAAATCACATCCAAGAAATTGACATCGCTCAAATCTCTTTTTAGTCCACCACACGGCAACACCTCCATTACAAAATGAGGCGCGCTTAAAAATCTGATTGCTATATTGTTTATCGGTCAGTTTCATATCTTTATTCCGTTTACGGCCATCGCTTTTCTATCATTATGCCATCGCGTGTGTAATACTTCCACGTTCCGATATTGTCGGTGTAATCTCCTTCTCTATCCCAATCATGGAGCATCCACCCTTCGGCTGCAAGTTTGCCATCCTCATAGTATTGACGACAATAGATTAGCGAATCCGGAGCCGATGGGTAGATCGTGTTGACACTGTCGGAATTTGCACAAAGACTATCATACTTCCATACCGGTCTATATGACTGGAACACTTCTTTGAATAGTGCTTCACGTTTTTCCGATGACAGTTCTGTGTCATAATTCCACCGCCAGTATTTTCGTTGTGAATAATAGATATAATCCTCATCAGGTCCGAAAGTAACAGTAAGCCAATATTTCCCGTCTTTAGTCGGCTCATAATATAAAATATAGCCTTGATAATCGTATGTTTCTTTATTGTCTTCAAATGGAGCTCCCAACTCATGGAGGTTCACAGGGAGTTTCCCATATTTATTTTGGAAATCTTCAATTTTTACAATGATTTCATTGCCGACTCGTTCTATTTCAGCGGTTTTGACAACCATAGTTCTTTTGCATGAAATAACAATCGCAATCAACATCGCGACAATAAACAGCACCATATAAGTATGCGAGTTCCAAAATCGTTTATCTGTCAGCTTCATATATAAGTTTGTCATTTTGTTTGTAGTTCCAGAATTTTCGGTAGCAGTTGCCTACCTGATCGTAGTATTTCCAAGTGCCAAATTCTTTCAAATATGCAGGGAGCTGATGAGACCTAACGGCTACCCATCCTTCCATCCTCAATGTATCGCCTGATAAGAATTTCAAATAGGCTATGGAATCTCCTTTAACTTCAATATCATTGTCCAAGAGTAATATAACATTATCATTCTTTCGTAGATTATCTATTTTTATTTGCATATTTGCTCGTGGGCTGTAAAAGACGTTGTAAATTCCTCTAATAGTATCAACATTAATAGGTGGCTCAAATTCCCAAAGCTCGTAGTCGTACCACTTCTTATCTTCCGATGAATATTGCCATATTTTGTGAGTCTGATCCCACCACTCCAATATATATTCATTGTTAGAATAATCTGTTCTTATGAGATTTAAACTATTTCCTTTATAACAGTATAATCCTGGTGTCTGCTCAAACCCTAATTCCGACAAAGATGCAGGCAAACGTCCATTTTTATTGATGTAACTGTCTACTCTTGCAACAATCTCGGATTGTTCAGCCTCTCTATATCGTTTGACACTAAACCCCATCTTTGTAAGAACAGTAAGGAACAATATAACTATAGCTCCAATGATAACTCCTGCTATTTTCTGCCACCTATTCATAACTCCAATGTTTCATCTGTTTAATACGGATTTTCTCGACAACCATAATGCTGTCTTTTTCCCGGGCTGAAAGCGGGCCTACATATTTATCTCCATAACTCAACCGACTATCAACTGCTGTGACTATCCACCAATAATCATTGTTTTGCTCAATGATTATTGTAGAATCATTCCACCATACTTGTCGGATATTTGCAATGAATGGCGGTGCATCTTTATAACCGAGTTTTGAAACGAATACAGGGTAATCTTCCTCACTTTCTCCATATAATCCCTCACCATAAGTGAATACAGAGTAATTCTCAGTCAGGTCATGACGATTGTTGCAGGACAATAGTGCGAATAGTACAAACAAACCAATAGCGAACAGGATTATCCTGCCGAGATACATGTTTTGTGCATGTGATGATTGGCTGTCATAGACTTCTGAGCCGCCAAACTGCTCAATGGCAGTGATAACACTTTTGTTGCGGCAATATTTCCCGGATAGTCTTACCGAAAAACTCTTTGGACGTTTAGCTTCGGATAATAATATTATGTCCAGCACTCTATAAAAGAGGCTTCCACTCCCATAGGACTGTATATAGCATACTGTGCATTTCGCTATTTCAGACCATTTCAGCGTCGCGGTTTTGCTCCATTCTTTAGATGTAATCCCATTGGCATCAATTCTAAGGTAGTCACGACCGAATCGGGAATATTTGAAGACATACACCAATGTGAATATTCCGAAAAACGATGTACCAACGATTGCTCCGACAGGCCAAACGTCTGAGCAACCCCAATAGATGTTGAAAGCCAAACAGACAAGGCAGAAAAGAGGAAACGTAAAAGCCTCTTTTGCCGTATAGCAATCTTGTGATTTCATCGCTTGCCTCCTTCCAATATGAATCCGTTATTAACTGCCCACATGAAAATAAAAACGCAACAGATGCTGAAAATGCCGCCAATGAGGAATACAGCCGCATAAAACTTGTCAGTTCTTGAAATTTCAATAGACAGCGTATCGTTTAATCTGTCGCCTCGAAGATATTTTAGATAAAATATAGTTCCCGTCAAGCAACATAACATGATATTGAATAGTGTCAGGCTTTTTAGCCCGAACAATACAGATGAGCCTATAATATTACCAAATGAGAATAAAACAACTGTTGTAATACTGAATAAGTAAAGATACAATGCGAATAACATCATGCCCATAGAAATGAATACGGGCATATCACCATTTCCGATACGCTCCTGAAAACGGTAATAACACACAAATATCTTCTGCCACCTATTCATAGTCATAACGTGAAGTGTATGATTGGTATTGGATGTTGTTCATTTTCAGATATTCCTCAAAGTTTTTATAACGACGGAAACTTTGGAGATAATCTTTGTATGCCGGATAATATCTGCGGCAATCGTTGATCAGAGTTTCACAAAGTGGCGTGTCTAATTTTTTTGATAGATACTCAAATTCATCTATATCTTTCAGCATTGCCGGAATATCCGTTATACTTGCGCCATTCATGCCATTTAATATGCCCGTCGGCATTTCATGGATGGAAAACTCAAGAAAATACTTGAATGCATGATATTTGTATCTGAGCGCATCAACATTATCCTCATCATGTTCAAGCAGCATATCTGCAAGTTGAAACGGCTCGTATTTATATTTACAAAACTTACAGAATAGTTCAAGCGGACTATTGGTGTTCAGATAAGAATCCTCATGACCGCAAAAACAATGGAACAAGAATTTTAGCCCCTCAAAACCGCCATTCTCCAAATCTATGGCAATTTGAGGACATATAACCTTGTTGATAAACTGATTGTTGCAACAAATTTTACTATGCTTAGTCCAAAAATTCTGAATTTCTCCGATGGTAATATGTTCATTGTCATACTCTTTTTTCTCCCATTCAGAGAGCATTGTATGTCGCTGTTTCCTTTCCGACTTGCTTAATCCATCTTCTCGAAAACTGCTGCTAATTGCAAGATAATCAGATAATATCAGTTTCATTGGCTGCCTCCTTTCTTCCATTGGGCAATTAGTCTTTTGGTGCGTGAGACAATCACAGGATTGTCGCTGTATTCAACCAACCAATTGGCTGTATCATGGGCGTATTCCGGAATGACATCTACAAACAGTCGTGAAGCCCAATACATCGACTGCTCATAAATTGCCATAAGTTCAATCATTTCGTCTATCGCGTCATGGGCTATGAGATATTTGGCGGCGTTTTCAATGTCCCATCGGCTATTGGCCTGTTCTTTCTTGTCGCTGTTGGCTACCGCAGCGAAATACATCAGCGATGCTTGCTCAAAGAAAGAATACGCGTCGTCTTTGTCGTTATAATCAAGCCGTTCACGCCAAAGCGCGAAAAACTCCTTGGCTGAAATCAACGAGTATGTACCCTCGGTCCAATCGACACCGCGCTCAATGAAATAATGGGCTTCTTCAGATTGAAATCCGCAATCGTTGTCAATATAATATTCTTCTCTCGGCTCTGTCCTTATCGCACGGCTTATGACATTTCCGGCGTTGCTTTCAAAAAAGATTGTACCTAACTCTCCATGATACTCGGCATAATAGTCACCTTGATAGTTCATGCCGTCAAGTTCGTGGAACGCGTCACGAAACGCAGTCATACTGCAACTTTTCATTGACTTGTAATTGGTTTCAGCGACTATATCGGCATAGATACATCCGGGGATGTGGGCCATCGCGCAGTTGGCTTTAATGCCACGCCTCGCCAACATTGCCTCAAACGCATCCAATCGTGCGGAAGCATCCTTATCGACATCCGAGGGGTCGAGCCACACTCTTGCCTGTCCGTCAAAAATGCCGTCAGCGGTTCGCAGTCCATACAGGGCGTTGGTGGAATAGTCAAATGTCTGGAAATACTTTTCGCGCATCTTCCAGTCGCCATGACGTATCTTGTCTTTGGGCATAAATGTTTTCAGGAATTTCACCCACCGTCTGCGCCAACGGCTGATATACCACGAAATGCCGAATGCCACGGATACGATACACAGTAGCATTATTCCCTGCATATCGCCTTCCGTCGCCACTTTGTATGTAACAAAAACTGCCATACCCCCAAGGTATATGATACCGACTGCATAGACTATGCCGACACCGATTTTCTTCAGAATGGTTTTAGCCCGTTCAGGAATCCTGATTTTACCATTGTCATATAGCTTGACAATAAGGAAGGTCACAGCAAGAACCCCAATGACGATTAACACAGCCAATGGTCTGTCCGCCATTCTGCCAATAGCGGAAATCAGCACACACGCCACGCCTATTTTATACCATATCGGCTTCATCGTGCGACCCTCCTTTCCAGGTTGGTGATAAACTCACGCACTTCGTCGGGCGACATATACGACATGGAATGCTTAGGGAATGATATCATTGGGATGCTATCGGAATTTGTCTGCCATTTTGATACGATGACCGAATCTTCCGGCTCATAGTCGATATGATACATTACCGAATCTTTGTAAAAGATTTCTTTGTCCTCATATCTGATTCCAGCAAAATTATCAGGGAATACAAATGAGCTGCAATAGCTGTAATCACCCATAGGCTGAGCCGCATAAACGGATTCAATTAATCTATCAATGATATGAGCATGATCCTGATACCTTACCGTGTCGGGGTGATACACTGTGCAATCAAGAGGCAAGACCCATGCTACTGATATTTCCCCATGTCCGTATCCATAGAAACATCCTGCCACTGTATCAACTCCAAACTCATCAATATTTTGTTTATAGTGGCTATATATAGCGTTTTTAGACAACGCCCGAATGAAGATGCCGTGTTTTTCTCCCAAACGAAGCACCTCCGAATGAAGCAGAAAACCATGATGTTGATATAAGACAAATTTTCCTGAAGTTGCACGCACAGTAATCCAGTCCTCATTATACATGATTGACGCAAAAGGCAACAGAAATAACAATGATACGATAAAATCAACGCGCAGCCATAACCTTAGGACTTTCGGCTTTTCAAGTTTCCGGCTTATGGGCCATGCAACCAACCCGATTGCATATCCTGTTATAATTATCCAATTTAGAAGATTCCAACGCCATAAATCAGGATACCCTCCCAAACTTTTCATATAACTGGCGAGAGGGAGCAACGCAAGTTGCTCCCACACCAGCACAAGCACAATCTTATATCGGAGAGAGGTTTTCATATCTTGGCTTTTGGAATTAATGTGATTGATTCAAGTTTGGCAACATTGGTTGAAATCGGCTTGATTGTAAGCCTTACATCGTACTGTTCAGAAAGTAGCTTTACATTTGGGTAGTTGTTGAGATTGCAACTTCTCCAAAATGGAGTTCCATTATAACGGAAACATACCTCTGCTGTTCGATTTGTTGAATATCCATTTAGAGAAGTTACTAAGGTTGTTGGAACGATGGACTGCGCCTTTATATTCCAATAGCTAAAGACAGCAAGGAAAACTGAAAGTCCACCTATAGCAGCAGATTTCAAATACTTGCCATATTGAGCTTTCCGCGAGAAAACAAAACAACCGATTGCTACAAGCCATACGGCAATCATCAGGAAATCATATATCCGACTGGAGATAAGAAATCCTCTTGAAATCCATAACACTGCACCCATGAGCGCGATGATCGCCCATAGGGAATAGTCAACCGTCCGAGTACGAATTGCCTTATATATATTCATACCAACAGCATAGACGATAACGACAATGAATATGTATCTCAAAACATCTTCCATATTTAGAAGGGAATATAGCTGTTACCATTGGGCAATTTATGCTTATAAAGTGATGCAGTTCTTAATGTAGACACAGACGTGTCATTAAATACGAATTTTCTGTTATGAGTATTTATCTCGATTCTATCTAATGATGATGAAAAATTCTCAGGCAATGGGGCTATTATAAACACTTTGGATGTGTCTGAGGCAAAGACTCCTACATAATCATCTGATGAATGGATTTCGTTTTTCATTATTTCAAATTTTGTTGGCTCCAACTCTATGAGGCAGTAAGGGCCACCAATGATTTGTTTGTCTGTTATATGCCCTTCGATAGAATATTCTACTTTTGCAAAGTAGCCATCTTGTGTTTTTTTGAAATTATGAGTGAAATATGAGAATAACCCAATGAGGCACATAGATGCAATTAAGACGCAAGCCAATCCGCACAATATCCAAAACGATATTTTAAAACCTTTATTCATTGCTTGCCTCCTTTCCGCTCAAAATTATTTACACAGCCCCATAAAAGTGGGCATAAGGCAAAGAAGCAACTTTGCACCCACAAGTTACCAAAGAGAGCAAGGCCAACACACATAATCATTATTTTAGAGAGAGTCGCCATACGCAAAGTTACAACATTTTTTGTAACTCAATGATATTCGGCAAGAAAAAAACGATCAATGCGACTTTTAGATACAATACAGACCCACGGTCAGAGTTATTGCGTTTACTCTGACCGTGGGCATATATCTTAAGGTATAATTATTCTACAATGGCGCGACCCCTCTAAACTTTAAGTTTTAAACTCTCAATATCCTTCTACGACTTTTTAAGCTTTTTGGCGAGTTTGGCCGGGGTAAGAGTCTCGGGATAGTCGGTAAAATTGAGGCGCAGGGTACATCCCTCCTTGTAACGGCTACAACCGAAAGCCGTGCGACCTTTGAGAATATGCCCCTGACCGCATTGCGGACATGTCACCTGCTCAAATTTGGTCGTGCGTGGCGCACGCGGTTTGGTCGGCTTGGGCTTGTCTCCTCCGGCAGATGCCTGTCCGTCCGACGCCCCACCCTTGCCCGAACTCTTGGCCTCTGTGACACCGGTGTTGATTTTGCTGAAACTATTATCGCTTAGCACATTGATGACTATCTCGTTCATCAGCGTCTTTAGCTCGTCGATAAACTGCGCTGCCGAATAGTCACCTCGCTCTATGCGTCGCAGTTTGTTTTCCCACAGGCCGGTGAGTTTCGCACTTTTGAGCAATTCCTCCTTGATGGTGCCTATCAGGTCGATGCCGGCCTGAGTGGCCATAATGTTTTTACGCACACGGGTTATGTAACGACGCTTGAACAACGTTTCTATAATTGAAGCACGAGTCGAAGGACGTCCGATACCGTTCTCCTTCATGGCTTCACGCAAACTCTCGTCGTCGACAGTCTTGCCGGCACTCTCCATCGCCCGCAGCAGTGTTCCCTCAGTATAGTATTTAGGTGGCTGTGTGGTCTTTTTGAGCAGAGATGGCTCCTGTGGGCCCGACTCGCCCACTGCAAACTCGGGCAATATCTTGTCGTCACTGTCAGGAGTGGTCTCCTCCTTGTCTTTTGGCTCGTTGGTTCCGGCATAGACCTCGCGCCATCCCGGCGAAGTGATTACTTTGCCGGTTGCCTTAAACTGACGCTCCTCCACCTCACCGAGCACCGTAGTGGTCATGAAGCGGCAATCGGGGTAAAACACAGCGATAAAACGCAGGGCGATGAGATGATAGAGCTTGCGCTCGTCACCCACCAGCACCGTGGGCGACTGGCCGGTAGGTATGATGGCATGGTGGTCGGTCACCTTGGAGTTGTCAAACACCTTTTTGCTCTTCTCGATCTTGCCGCCAAGCAATGTGGCGGTGAGGGTCGAGTAAGGCGTCATGCTACCGAGTATGTCGGGAATTTTGGGATACAAGTCATCGCTGAGATAGGTCGTGTCGACGCGGGGATAGGTCGTGACCTTCTTTTCATAGAGAGTCTGTATAAGCCTCAGTGTCTGCTCGGCCGTCCATCCCCACTTCTTGTTGGTCTCCACCTGGAGCGATGTGAGATCAAAGAGCCTCGGGGCAGACTCGCGCCCCTGCTTCTGCTGGACATCCTTGATGGTCATGGGCTTGTCACGTAGAGTCTCAAGCACAGCCTCGGCCTCCTCGAGTGAGGTGAAGCGACCGGAAGTGGCATTGAATGTCACGTCGCGATAGGTAGATTTCAATTCCCAGAAATCCTCGGGCTTGAAACGCTCTATCTCGAAATGACGCTGCACTATGAGTGCGAGTGTCGGAGTCTGCACACGACCAATGGAAAGCACATTGCCGGGCGACGAATATTTTAGCGAGAAGAGGCGCGTCCCGTTCATGCCGAGTATCCAATCGCCTATGGCACGAGAGAGTCCCGCATGATAGAGATTGTTGAACTTCTCCTCCGGCTCCAGTTTGGCAAATCCTTCACGAATCGACTCATCTGTAAGCGATGAAATCCACAGCCGCTTGACCGGACATTTCACGCCTGCCTTCTGCATCACCCACCGCTGTATAAGTTCACCCTCCTGGCCGGCATCACCACAGTTGATGATCTCCTCAGCCTGGGCGGCAAGTGTCTCTATGACATGAAACTGTTTTTCATACGATTCTTCGGGTATCAATTTTATGCCGAATTTGGCGGGAATCATCGGCAACACGCCGAGCGACCACCGCTTCCATCCCTCGGTGTAGTCGTGCGGTTCCTTAAGCTGACACAGGTGACCGAAAGTCCAGGTCACACAGTAACCCGACCCCTCAAAATAGCCCCCGCGGGGCGCATCGGCTCCAAGAATTTTGGCTATATCCTTGGCCACACTCGGTTTCTCGGTAATGCAGAGCTTCAATTTTTCGTGATTAACAGACTGGTTTATTGTTGAGCTACTTTCGTTTTATCGTTGTGACCGACTCGCCGCGGGTAGTAGTGAGGATAAGCTGCGCGGCTTTAAGAGGCTTGACGGCCGGGAAGTCTATCTCGACAGGAATCTCGCCATCATCCTCCCACTGGAAGTAACGTTTGAAGTCAACTCCGTCGATGTCAGTGGCCGAGAGCGAACGTTTGCCCGACAAGAGAGAGGCGGCATCCACACGTCCCGAGGTGTGCGGCCGCCCGACAAACTTTCCGTACACACGTGTCAGATCGGAGCGATAGTCCACACTGTCGACCACCACAGCCATCACAGGATCAGTGGTCGAAGTATACTTCACCATGCGGGGAGCAGCCACACAGGTCACGGCCATGACACTCACGGCCATCACAAACATATAGAGTCTATTCATAATGCTGGCAATATCGTTTTACGCGCCACAAAATTACTAAAATTTGATTACCTGAGCAAATTCACGTCCTAACGGATTACGTATCAGTTAGGACGTTGAGCAATAAACAAATCTTCGGCCCCATGTTTAATGTAACAGTGTTGAACCGGCTACGCCCTCTTTTTATAAGTAGCTGATGCTATTAGCAATAATATGATAGAGAAGGCTGCCAGAATCAGGTATTGGGTGCGAAGTTCAATAACTGTTGCACCTTTAAGATATACCGCTCTCATTATCTCTATAAAATAGCGTGGAGGGATGGCATATGTTATAGCCTGCGCCCATGGAGGCATTGATCCTATGGGAGTGAATAGCCCGCTCATCAACTGAAAAATCATGATGAAGGCAAACATTACAAATATACTTTGCAGCATTGTGGCCGACTGATTTGCGATAGATACTCCCAACCCTGACATGACGAGACTAAACAATATGGCAGCGAGGTAAATAGCTCCAATGTTGCCCTCCGGTATGAGTCCATATACAAGCCAGCCGACAAGCATTCCGACAGTTACGACTATCAGTCCGATAATCCAGAATGGTATAAGCTTCGATAAAACGAATGTGAGACGACTCACCGGAGTCACGTTCATCGCATCTAAGGTACCTTCTTCCTTTTCGCTGACAAGATTTAATGCCGGCAAAAATCCGCAGATGATAATGAGAAGTACTACCATAAGGGCCGGTATCATATAATTACGGAAGTCGAGAGTCGGATTGTATCGGTTTATCACACTTGGTTCAGAAGAGGTTGCTGACAAACCATTTTCAGTTTGCCATTGCCTTAACGTCTCAATCACCGACTGTGCTACATATCGTGCTCCGAGCATACCTTTGGAGGCATTTACTCCATTGGACTCTATATCTACCACAGTGCCATTCTCCTGAAATTTTTTGGAATAATCATATGGAATTGTGAGCAATACGTCGGCATAACCGTTTTCAATAGCATCCATTGCCTCAGAATGTGAGTTACATATCGCTGCAACAGTTATTGCATCCGCAGCGTCGGCATCTGCGATGATGCGTCGTGACAACAGGCTATGGTCGTTGTCGATGACAGCGACATTCACATTCTTCACATCAAGATTTGCCACCAACGGAATGAAAAGCATCACCATCAGCGGCATTACAAGAATTATTTTCGGTATTATAGGATTGCGACGCATCAGAGTGATTTCCTTGCGAAGCAGAGCCTTCAGTATCTGCGGATTCATATCACTTCGACGAATTGAATTTCTTTATTGAAAGTGCCAATAATATTATTGTCATTACAGCCAAGACACATACGTTTGTCAAGACGAGACTAAGGTCGAGTTGCTGAATCATCAACTTCCGCATAGCATCAACATACCATCTTGCAGGTATTACACAAGACAGCCACCGGAGAGGCTGTGGCATATTATCAATCGGGAATATCATACCCGACAGCATTATGACAGGAAGCATGAATCCTACAGCCGATACAATCAGAGCTGTAAGCTGGCTGCTTACAAGTGTAGACACCAGTAGTCCTATTGACAGCGAAAGCACAATATACAGGAGCGAGACTGACACAACATTAAATATGCTCGCTGATACAGGCAACCCGAGTACTGTATATGAAATCAGCAGCATCATCAACAAGATAATGCACGACAATATAAAATAAGGTATCAACTTGCCGAGAATAATAGTGTAGGGCTTTGCAGGTGAGACAAGAAGAAGATTCATTGTGCCTGTCTCTTTCTCGCGAACTATAGACACGGATGTCATTATAGCGCATATAAGTATGAAAATCATCCCGAGTATTCCGGGTACAAAGTTATACGCGCTCTTCATCTGCGGATTATAAAGAGTGTATGTCAATATCGGACTTATAGCCGGATTGGCTGACCCCAACACCCCTTGCACATAGCCGGTAACGGCCTGCGCGATGATAGGATTGGAGGCATCGACCACAATCTGCGCTTTGACTTGACCGTCGACAGTTCTTAAAAACATGACTGCATCCGACTCTCCTTTGCGCAGGAGTCGGTCAGCATCTCCGGCAGAAACAAGACCCTGAAATGAGAAATATTCGTTTACGCTGAACCGCTCAATAATATCACGCGTCATATCATTATGTCGATCGACAACGGTGGCTAATCTTACATTGTTGACCTCTGTGGATATTGCAAATCCGAAAAGGAGCAGAAGCACAACCGGCATGATTACTGTTATGACCATAGTGCGTCTGTCTCGCACAATCTGTATGGCTTCCTTTTTTACAAGTGACCGGAATATACTCATGGCTTTACTCTCCTCTGATTGCATCCTTTGCGACTATACAGAACACTTCATCCATAGTCGTGACATTGTATTCCTTTTTAAGCCCCGCAGGTGTATCCAACGCACTTATGCGACCGTCAACCATTATTGACACACGGTTACAGTATTCTGCTTCATCGAGATAATGTGTAGTGACAAACACAGTCATCCCCTCTGAGGCAGCTCTATATATCAGTTCCCAAAATCTGCGACGATTCACAGGGTCGACTCCACCGGTAGGCTCGTCAAGAAACACAATCTCCGGATGATGAATGGTGGCAGCGGCAAACGCGAGTTTCTGTTTCCAGCCTATGGGAAGACTTTTGACCATCGATTTGCGCATATCCGTCATTTCAAGTTGTTTGTATATGCGCTCTGACGCCTCGCGAAAACTTTGTTTGTCCATACCGTATATGGTCGAAAACAACCGTAAATTTTCGTCTACCGTAAGATTGCCATATAGTGAGAATTTCTGACTCATGTATCCGATTTTTCTTTTTATATATTCTGCCTGACCATTTATATCACAACCGGCCACTTCTCCTGTCCCTGATGACGGATAGCTCAGTCCGCACAGCATACGCATGGCTGTTGTCTTGCCTGCACCGTTGGCTCCAAGGAAACCGAAAATCTCACCTCGGCAGACTTCAAATGAAATATGATCAACAGCAGTAAACGAGCCGAAACATTTTGTCAGATTCCTTACTGATATTACTCTATCTCTATTATCCTCCATTGGATGTCAGTTTTATGAATAAATCCTCGATATCTCCTTTGATTGGATAGATTTTTGCATCCGCTACGCCTTCTTTCTCAAGTATGGTCATAATAGACCTCGTATTGAAATCATGGCTGCCGACCACATGAAGTGTCGCACCAAATGTGTAGCAATCGATTACTTGTGGAAGCAGTCTCAGCAATTTCAGAAGTCGGAACATGTCGGATGCCACGGCGGCATACAGATTTCCGCCGACTTGCTTTAAAAGATTTGCAGTCGTGTCGGTCGCAAGAATCTTTCCTTGGTTCATCATGGCTATACGATCACAGCGTGAAGCCTCATCCATATATGATGTTGATACCATTATTGTGATTCCTTTCTTCTTAAGAACTGTCAGCATATCCCAGAGTTCACTGCGCGACACGGCATCGACACCTGTGGTCGGTTCATCGAGGAGAAGGACGTCTGGCTTGTGAATCAGAGCGCAACCAAGAGCCAATTTCTGCTTCATGCCTCCCGAAAGAGCTCCGGCCAAACGGGTAGGAAACTTCTCAAGCTGCCCGAATATAGGGGCAATGAAATCATAGTTATCTTTGACCGAAACGCCGAAAATATTAGCAAAAAACTTAAGATTCTCCGCCACAGTGAGATCCTGATAAAGAGAGAATTTCTCAGGCATATATCCGATTCGTGTACGTAGCTGTCGGAAATCTTTCACCGTATCAAGTCCACACACAGTGGTCGTCCCGGAGTCCGGCGCAAGCAAGGTGGCAAGAATCATGTAAAGGCTGCTTTTACCGGCTCCATCCGGACCGATCAGACCGAACAATTCACCTTTCTCCACCCTGATATCCACATTGTCGAGAGCAACGATATCTCCATATCGCTTGGTCACACCTGATATGTCAATAGGATATGTCATAGCCTAACCTCTCCATATTGGCCGAGTTTCAACCGACCGTCATTCTTCACCAATATTTTCACCGCATAGACCAGATTGGCGCGGCTGTCGCTGGTCTGAATGGATTTCGGCGTAAATTCACTTTCCTGGGCTATCCATGAGATTGTACCCGGATATTCATACTGCTTGTCACAGCCAAAATCAGCAATTACAGTTACGATCTGGCCCAGTTTAAGCTCGGCAAGTTGAGATGTAGTGAAATAGGCGCGAAGATAAATCCTGTCAAGGTCAGCAAGCTTGCATAGTGGTCGGCCCGGTGTGGCAAATTCACCCGGCTCGGCATATTTGACAAGTACAGTACCACTGATAGGAGATTTGACACTGCTCTTTGCAATCTGTTCCTCTATCTGTTCCGTCTGATACTGTATGGCGACGGCATTGTCACTTATCGAGTTGCGATTATTGTCAAGAGTGGATAGTAATGCCGTGAGCTGAGCCTGCATAACTCTCAACTGAGCCTGAGCGTCGTCATATTGCTTCTGAGTCGTAGCTCCGTCAGACAACAGTCGGTCGAAACGGTTACATTCCTGTTGTTGGTGGGAGATTTGCGAACGCAGTGCGGCAGCCTGTGCCGCAATATCGGGTGACGCGCTTTCAGTGGACTGTCTCAGGCTATTCAACTGCCTTTGCTGGAGTACAAGCATGGCAGTGTCGATTACCGCCAGTCTCTGTCCGGCAATAACGCTATCACCCTCACTGATGGGGAAAGAGAGAATTTTACCGGATGTTTCGGCTGAAACTGTAACTGTTGTAGCCTCAAAAATTCCGGTTGCATCATAATCGGGGGCTGAATTACAGGCCGTCATCAGCGTGGCGAGCACGGTCGGGAATAATATCTTTTTCATTGGTTGAGAATGTATTTCAGTTTATATATTTCTTGACGTAGCTGTATATCATGGTATCTTGATGTCAATCTGGCAACATTCTCATCAGTTATTTTGGTAAGAAGTGCGGTAGCGTCAATCACACCATTGTCAAGTTGTGACTCTGCTGCTTTCCTGACATTCTTCCTTAATTCCACAATCCTTGCGTCATCCATGATTATACTTTGCATACCGTTTATGCTAACCATCTGAGATATAGCCTGAAGTCGGTTGTTGAATAAAAACAGGTCTCTGTCGGTAGCAATCCCGGCATTGTTCACCGATGTACGCCGCCGAGTGTTCTTACGTGTATAGAATGAGTCGATGTTCCATGACACTTTCACTCCCGCCAATATGTTGAATGAGAGATTACGCTCCATCATACTCTTGAAATAATCTAATCCTGGATAACCGTAATATGCCTGTGCAAACAATCCGATGCGTGGCATAAGTGACACATTCGCCATTTTGTCGGCGGCATTGTTGGCAGCCACCTGTTTATCGAATAGTTTTAGCTCCGGACGCTTTGAATTATCTGACAACGGCATAGTTGAGTCAGGCATAATTAATACTTCTGAAATCACATCTTCCCCCATAAATATGCCCAACACCCGACGGTAACCTTCGGCAGTAAATTGAGCCTGCCGTATGACCTGCTTGAGATCAAGGGCCTGCGCTTCAACCATATCCACATCGCTTTGCATTGCGGTCCCGTTTTTCAGCATTGCACGCATTTTCTCAAGATTTGCCGTAAGAAGGTCATAGGTAATGTGGTTTTGTGCGATCTGTTCCTCTGTGAGCAATATAGCGAAATATACATTTTCCACTCGCTGACGCACTGCATACATCTCCACATCAAGTGACACTTGTTTCACCGCTTCCTGTGCTCGGACATGTTCCCGTCCGGCTCTCGATGCGCCACCATCCCAGATAGTCTGTAAAAAATCAATCCCGGCTTTATATTGAAATCGGTCTATTCCTTTAACCTCCTGCCCCATCTGTTGCAATACACCGGACAGAGCGTCAGGGAAAGATGGGACAATATTCTGTCCGGATGCCTGGCCATACAAACCGATTCGCGGCAACCATCCCTTGTTTATATCCGACAGTTCAATATCCGTGGTCGTTTCAAGCAGGCCATACTTGCGTATAAGCGGATAGTTTTCCATTGCTTTGCTGACACATTCTTCAATTGTCACCGCAGCGTGGACTCCGCAGCAACTCGACATTGCGAGTAAAAGACTGAGCAATTTCGTTTTCATAAATCATGGCTTGAGTTTTCTCATTATTGTGTCGTAATTCTCCACCTTGCGACAAGCAAGTAACTGTTCAAAACTTTCATAGTAGCCGGCAAATGCAGTCTTTATTATAGGAGAAGCCCTAAAAGTGAACAGATTAAGAGACGCAATGTCAATAAGCAACATCCCGGCATCCACTTTACGGCAGATGCCTTTTTCAGCAGCATAGTCGATTTTACTCTGCATGGCAGATATGAACATAGGAGCATATTCTCTCAACTTCTCGGTAAATTGAGTGGCCTTATTCTGATTACTATAGACTTCTGAAATTATGAAGCGAGGTAAATCAGGATTATCGGCAAGAAAATCGAAATGTCTCTCTATTATGTTTTGTATCATCACATCAAATGGTAGAGACATATCCTCCAATGGTGTAAAGAGAGCCTGTCGTAGTGTAGCGATAACATCCTGAAGAATCCTGTCAAAAAGCTTCTCTTTTGTGCGGAAATAATAATGCAGCATGGCGTGTGTTACACCTGCCGCCTCTGCTATTGATGTCGTTCGAGCCCCGGCAAACCCTTTAGCTATAAACTCCTGTTTGGCTGCCAGAATAATCTTCTGCTCAGTATCTATATGCGGATTCTCTTTTTGCTTATTTTGCATAACATTTATGTTTATCAATATGGTTTAACAAAATTGTTAGCGCAGATTTAGAAATAAAATTATGAAGTTGTTCAAACTTATTTCGAGATGTTAATAATACAGTAAAATAATAAAAATACAGCGCATTCAGCAAAGGGCGCACTATATTATAGTTCCCACACTCTAATAT